>NZ_JAHQUY010000166.1 GCF_019052365.1 Leyella stercorea | reverse complement strand
AACTCACTCTTAAAAAGACATAAAAGACTGTTTCTTGTTTCCGTTTTGTTTCTCGTTTCTCGATTTGTTTTCTTATCTTTACATCAGTTTTCCAAAGTAAGGGAAGAGAAAAAAGCAAATGTCAGCATAGGAAACCATATCTGACATGGACTTTCAACAAGAGGGAGAAAGACCCTCCAATGTAGCAGAATACAAAAACAAAATAACACTTCATACATCATGGCAAGACCAAAGAAACAAGTAAAGCTGAAAGAGCCGATTAAAATTCGGTTGAAGTCGCTCGCAGATGGCAACAAGAGCATCTATCTTGACATCTACTATAAGGGAGTGAGAAAGTATGAATACCTCAAACTCTATCTCGTCCCCGAAATCAATCCCGTCTGTAAGGAACAGAACAAGCAGACTATGGCGATTGCAGAACGCATCAAGGCAGAGCGCATCCGAGCATTGCGAGGTCATGGCATACAGGACTGGGAAACCGTCAAGCAAGGTTCAATGCTTCTCACTACTTGGATAAAGAGGTATTGTGAAGGTGGTGTCGGCATCAAGAAGTCAACACTCCATTGCCGTGTGGAAATGCTGCACACCGTGGAGAAGTATCTTGACGAGACTAACAAAGGCTTCATTTCTCTTGAAGATGTCAATGCGGAGTTCTGCCGTGGTTATGTAAAATTCTTGCGTAACTTCCCAAATTCCCATATCAAGTATGGCGAGCCAAGACCTATCAGTGAGAATACGGCAAGCCGATACCTCGGAATGTTCTCCACTGCTCTCAATAACGCTGTGCGCCAAGGCATTATCCGAAGCAATCCGATGAAGGAACTTGATGCACGTGAGCGCATCCAACCCAAGGAAGGCAAGAAAGAATACCTTACTATTGAGGAACTTCGCACCCTCATGGCTACGGACAGTTATCGTCCAGAGGTCAAGGAGGCTTTCATCTTCGCCTGTTTTACTGGATTGCGATTAAGCGACATGTACCGTCTTGCTCCGATGCACATCTTCAAGACCGCTGACGGAAAAGGCGAATACATAGACATGGAAATGCAAAAGACGGAGAAGCCAGTTATAATACCTCTCTCGGAAGAGGCTAAGCGGTGGTTGCCAAAGTCAAGAGGAAATGATATTCCTTTCTTTGATATACCAACCACACAGACCGTTATAGGCAGGGCTCTCCGCAAATGGGCGGAAGCAGCTGGAATTGAGAAGCATATCTCATTCCATTGCTCACGGCACACGTTCGGAACGATGATGC
>NZ_JAHQUY010000165.1 GCF_019052365.1 Leyella stercorea | reverse complement strand
TTAGATGCATTTGTATAAGTAGGTACAAAACTATAATGTAATTCGAAACTTTATATTACGATAAAAGAGCTGTATTCACATACAAAAGGAACAGCTTACATTATTGGACGATGAAGGAAGTCCGTCCCTCTTTGCCCCGATAATGATAGCCACGCTTTCAACCTGTGCGCAATTGGAACGTGATAATATCTCATTCCGATTGCAGTCAGGACGGAAGCGGTATATAGAGAAAGGTGGAAAACTCGGACGCAAGATAGGCTTTGTAAAAACGGAAGAACAGATGAAAGCCGAATGTTGGGAAGTAATAAGTCTGCTCCGCAAGGGATATTCCGTTCGGGATGTGGCAAAGTTGAGTGGTTAAGGGGTAAGTACCGTACAACGAGTGAAGCGATTAATAAAAGTACAATCATAGCAATAAAACTATTAATTTTACGTTCTTTTCAAAAAGGGGTTGTGCGATAGTGGCTTAAAGGCTAAAAGCACTACCTTTGAATGCTGTTAAATTTGGTAATGTTCAAAGTCACAATTTGTGATTTTGGAAAAATGAATATACATATGACAGATAAAATAGAAAAAAATGAGAGCAGCGAACTGACCACAAAAAGTGACCAGTTTGTTGGTGTTGACAATATAGAGCCTCTAATAAAAATCATTAGAGGACAACAAGTTATGCTTGACCGTGACCTTGCCACACTTTATGGCGTTGAAACAAAGCGTCTTAATGAGCAAGTAAAACGCAATATTAAACGATTTCCTAAAGATTTCATGTTTCAATTGACCAAGGACGAATGTTTAAGGTCGCAAATTGCAACCTTAAACGAAGGACGCGGACAACATTTGAAATACATGCCTTACGTATTTACTGAAAACGGAGTCGCTATGCTTAGTAGTGTTTTACGTTCTGACACTGCGATTGAGGTGAATATTCGAATAATGCGAGCTTTCACTTCAATGCGTCACTTTTTACAGAACAATGCCGAAGTGTTTCAGCGTCTCTCGACAATGGAATACCATCAATTGGAAATGCAACAACACTTGCAAGAATCCGACTCATATAGGAGCATCCATAAAGGACTTGGGCAAAAAGTGGTTTGGCTTCTCTAAGATGGAGATACTTACACCAGACGAATTGGTAGAACGAATCAATAGAGGGTAATACATACGAAAATTTCAAGAAAAAGAACTTAATACATAAATATAAAGTAAACCTGTTGGCGGAATTAATTTAGTGCATACTTAATTCTGCCAATGGGCTTGT
>NZ_JAHQUY010000164.1 GCF_019052365.1 Leyella stercorea | reverse complement strand
AACTTTTTTCAAAATTTACAGAAAAAACATTCAACGACTCCTTGTCTTCCACAAAGCCATAGGATGAAATTTGATTCTATTGACCATCTCTTTATCTTCGAACAGCAATTCTGGAATATACTTCTTGTCATTGAATTCCCGCACATATTCTTTCTCTGATTCTGTCAGAACCAATAGCTTTGAGAGAAAGTCTTTCACTTCTGTCTTGGCTTTTTCAAAGTCAAAATGCTCACTGCGCCTAAGTACAGGCAAGAGTTGCGAACGAATCTGCGGAAAACGGATTTTGTCTATCTGCGGAAAGTCAGTATATTCCGTAGGCGTAGCGTTGTCTTTTCTGCTTGAGCCAACAGTCAGATAAAAGACGGTCGCTTTTCTCAGCAACGTTTTCTCTTCATCGCTCACGAATAGCTGATGCTTCACCATGTTATAGACATCATAAATGTCACGTGCAGCACTTCTACCTATCAAGGCGTTTATCTTGGTGGCAAACAATTCGACAGGTGAAAGAGAACGCACCTTCACATCGCTCAGAAACGGAATGGACACATGAGTCTCTATGGCAGGCAGGATATGGCAACGGTCGGAATAGTTGATTTCTATCTTGATGCCATCGTTGTTGCCTGCGGCATTGGTATAATGAAACACCCATGAGTCAAGCGTATGCGGTGTCTTGGAGCCAGGCGCAAGATGATAACCATCCGACTCCATATAGCGTAGAATCTCGTTATTCACTTCTTGGCGAATGGAGAGCATGGATTCTCGGTCGCAATCCACCGTAAAGTCAAGGTCTATATCTACCGAGAGTCTTGGCAGTTGGAAAACGGTGAGATTGATGGCTGTGCCACCTTTCAGCACAAGAGATTTAGACAGCAAAGGACTGTCATGGAAATAGTTGAGTATCTCCACCAATCGCATCACCTTTTCGAGGTTGTCGCGAATAAAGCCTTGCTCCTTGGCGATGATGTCAAGAGCTTGTTTGTTATATGAGTTCATATTCTTCCTTTGATGTTAGTTCTTGCGGCACATACATGCGCCATTTATTTGCAAATGTATCCGACTCTTCATTGTTAGTCAACCACTTGACGCTTTTGGTTCCCTTGGCTCGGCACAGCTCCAAGAGGGATTCTGAGATGTTGGCTTGTTCCTTGATTCGCTCCAACAGATAGCCTGTCTTCTGGTACAGGAATGCCTTGTCGTACCTTGCGAGATAATCGATGAGCCTTTCCTCATTGAGCAAGACGATACCCTCCATGCAATGCAGCAATTCCTCAATACC
>NZ_JAHQUY010000163.1 GCF_019052365.1 Leyella stercorea | reverse complement strand
CGTTCGGCTTCCGCCTTGCGTCGTGCTTCCGCTTCCGCATCCATCGCGGCTGTTTCCTTTGCGGGAACCGTTAGGCGTACGATTACAAAATCACCCCCTGTCGCATGATTGTGGGTAATGAAGTTTTCTTCCTTGATTTTCGCGCGTATAATCAGTTCTGATTTTACTCGATTGGCACGGATCTTCGCCGTTGCAAGGTTCTCGGCTTCACCGCCCAGCGAATTGCAGTAGCCGTCAACCAGTAGCGGCAACTTGCCGTTAAAAATTGTTGCTTTACTGTTTTCAATACATTCCAACAGGCGGGCAAGTTCAGTGTCATTGCCATTCCAAGGAACGTAGAACATGTCCTTCTGCGGAACGAAGCGGAAGGTGTAGGTCGTGTCTGCTTTCTGCTGCGCAATGACAGGAATAGTTACCGTCATCAGCCACAGAAACAAGGTAAGAAAAGTGATTTTTCTGCTCATATAAACTTGAATTTATTATCTTTGTCTTCCCCAAAGTTAATAAAATGTCATTAAGCGCAAGAAAAAACACACAAAATTTTTCTGTTAAAATACAGTGTTTTTCATGGAATTTGTCGTTTGAGCACCTTTTTGTCGAATTAGCACTTTTCAAATTGTCGAATAAGCACTTTTTTATCGTGTGAACACTTTTTGAAAATGGGCTTCTGAGACCTTTTTCATCGGCTTTTTACTACACAATTTATTCCCGATTTGATTTTTTCCATTTGGCAGGCGTACATCCTTCTTTCTCGGAAAATAATTTGATAAAGTTACTTTGGGAAAGAAAACCAGAAGACTCAGCCAGCTTCTGTATATTGATTTCTGGATGCTCCTTCAGTATGTTTTTCGCATACTCCAACCGGAGACTGGTTATCCATTCGCGGAATGTCATTTTATACGTAGTCTTGATATAAGCGGAAAGATAAGTACGGTTCGTATAAAGTATTTTGGACAGTTCTTTTATGGTAAGTCCCTGCTGAACATAGCCGTCTGTCTTTATCCAGTTGTCCACTTTCTCTATAATTTCTGTATAGGACACTGGAACTTCTTCCCCAGAAACTATTTCAGGTTCTGTTTCCGTATCTGTCAGAAGTTTTTCTTCAGACTGTATATCTTGCTCAAAAGCATTTTCTACCTGTTCATAGAATAGCAGGTAGTTCTGATAGCTGTAGAAAAGATAGCTGTAGAACGGGATTGACGACAAAATCCAGATAAAAACATATTTGTCTGGCAGAAATGTCAACAATCCGCATCCGACACCGAAGATAAGTGCCCAATAAGTGAATATGGAAAGCCATTCGATATATGCGCCTATATCATC
>NZ_JAHQUY010000023.1 GCF_019052365.1 Leyella stercorea | reverse complement strand
ACGACAAGCCCATTGGCAGAATTAAGTATGCACTAAATTAATTCCGCCAACAGGTTAAATATAGAATATGGAGCATGGACTGTGTCTGTACGGCAATATACGGATTACCGTACAGACACAGTCCATGCTCAAGCACCACACTATGCAAGTATAAAAACTATGAGAAATCTATTCTCTTTCATTCTCACTATACTGACCGCCTCGCTCCTGGTGTCGTGCAATGAGAAGAAAGAACCATCCCTGAACGAATCAGAATATTATCTTAACAATTGTCTTTCATCAATATCTGCAGAGGGAGACTCTGTCGTGTGGGTAGGCACCGAGTTTGGAGAAATTATCTTCTCGAACAACAGCGATAGACGCCAGTACCAGGTGGGTAGCAACCGAATCTACAAGGTGTACACCCAGCAGTGCGACGGCGATAAGCGTATCTGTTGGATAGCAATACGCAATGCCGGTCTTTCCAAATGGGAGATAGCCGGCAATAGCGCCAGATGCCTTGCCGAATATACCATTCCTAAGAAAGGTCAGCATTATTCCGTCTACGACATTATGGAAGAAGACGGGCTACTTCTTGCTGCCACCAGTCAGGGTGTGTACACGCTAAATCTTAGAAGTGCCGATTCGGCTTTGAAGCCTATCTATCCGAATGGCGGCAATTATCACTCCGGCGACCCATTTGTTACCAAAACCATCTGCCGTTCTGCCGCCAATCAGGTTCTTGTGGCTACACAGAACGGTCTGCTGCATATAGACGTCGCATCCATGAAGACCAGTGTCTCTCATAAGGGCGAACGCATCAACTTCGTCAGCGTGATTGATGGCGAGACCAATATCCTTGCTGGCAACAAGTTCTACATCGAGCATAAGGACGGTTCGCTGAAGCGCGAGGTAGATCTTAAGTTTCATGCCAATCTTTTTTATTATGTTGGCGGAGCCTACTGTTTTCTTGATAACAGCACGGCTGTTCTAACGCGCGATTTGGAAAAGTTCTACACTATTTCTCTCCGCCGCAACATTCCGATGTCATGCAACAACGTTATCGTTTCGGCTAAGAAGAACGACCATGTGTGCATAGCTACCGAAAACGCCGTTTGGAAGGTTCCGGTACACCAAAGCGTGTTCAATGACAATGCTGCCATCATGTCGGCTGCAACCGACGAGAATGGCGACATTTATTATATAAACGCGCATAACGAGATATTCCTTCAGCCCAACGGTTCGGATAAAGCCTACAAGATTTTCGACTTTATCCGCGAGGCACCTATTGTCGACTCGCGTATCTACAACGGATGTTTGTATTATGTTACCAGCAACCACGACTTGAAGCAAGTCAGCCTTACTTCCTACTTCATACGCAATATTCTGCTTTCACACAGCCAAATGGTTTACGACTCGCAGTCGAAAATCACTTCCATGGGACTTATGACCGTAGACAACAAGCCGAAGTTGTATCTCGGCATACAGGACGGACTTATAGAGATTGAGCCCGAAAGCAGGCATATTGACACCATACCATCGTTCAACGACAAGTACATCACCAAGTTCTACCAGCAGTCTAAAGACAACAACCTCTATCTCACCACGCTCAACCACGGCATATTCTACGGCAGCAACGGCAGATACAAGCCGATTGCCGGAACCAGCGGCATGGAGAACATACGCAGCATGGCTATCACCAAGGAGTTTCCGCCGCAGATGATTGTGCTTGCTGGCAACTCTCTGCTGATAAAGGACGGCGACAAAGCTATTGACGCCAAGGCTGAGAGCGACATGTTCGTTATCGGCGACAGCGTCGTATACACCTTGCCCGAGTTCGGCATCCGTAAGTATGTGAAGAAAGCCGACAGCCTCGTTCTTGCCGGCTACTACTATCAAGACATCAGTTTTGAGCGTAAGGCATCGGTGGTGAAAGACGACAAGGTATATTTAGGTTGTGAGCTGGGCGTGCTTACGTTCACAGCGGGCAAGGAAAACCAAGCCCAATGGGTGAAGATTACGAACAGCTCCGTCACCCGCAGAAGAATGGTCGTCACCATCGTGTGCCTGCTGCTCATCGTGTCTGCCATTTTTGTCGGCTACCGCTTCTACCGTTATCTTGCCACACGCACTATCAGGGTGCGCAAGGAGGAACTGAAGAAGCGACTTGCCGGCATCGAGTCGGTAAGCAATCTGTTCTCCGACGACTACAAGAGCACGATTCTTGCTTTATACAAGGATATAGCCGAGATTGGATTGGGCAAGCACCATAGCTGGAAAGCCAACAACGAGAAGATTGCCGCCATCTCCGACACTCTCATGCGCATGAACAGAAGCAATGTGTTCATGCTCCTCAAGAAGATAGACCAGCAGCGCGAACGTCTGGCTTCACTCGAGATTGCGGACAGCAAACTTCTCGCCGACAACAGCCAACGTGCCCTAAGCAACGGTGATATTGAAGTGCTCCGCAGCCAGGCTCTCGCCAACGAGCAGTGGCTCTCCGCCTATGAGAAGGTGCAGAAGGAGCTTAGCGGCTATATGTTCCAGCTTCGCGATGTCATTATTATAAAGGGTCTGTCGGACGGCATTCTTACAGAGATTGACGAATACAAGCAGCTTCTCACAACCGATCCTATGGAGAGTCTTGACGGCAAGTTGCAGGAGATACGCCGCAGATACAACCGCCTATTCCTCGACGATGCGCTCCAGACGCTCCGCGCCTATTTCGCTTCGCGCTCGAAACGGCTCGACGCCAACGACGCCAACGACCATGTCGTGGAGGCTGTAAGGATGCAGCTCGACAGCGTCACCTCCGACATGCAGCAGCAAGACCGTCTGACGTTGCTGCGCCAGCTCAAGCATACCGACCGCCGCATTGAGCAGGTCGTGCTACGCTGCCGACTGCAGAAAGAGATGGATAAGTACACCTTCATACGTCGCACGGCTATCAGCGAGAACGAGGAACGGGTAGTGCAGGTAGACGAGAAGCGTCTTGAGTGCGAGATAGCGACGCGTTCCGACGAGGCTACTCACAACATCAGCCTGCTCATTGCCGACATCTATGCTTGCATGAGCGACACCGACCCGCGTCTTGTGAACAGCATCCTTAAGTTCAACGGCTTCGACAACCAGCAGGCAAAGGTGCTCATGCTTCTCATCGCCGACGCTAAGGTGAAGCGCACCGCTATTCCGGGCATGCTTCGCGTTGTTGGCAACCTTAATCCGGTTATTAGCCGACTGCTGAAGAACAAGATTAAGCCTTCGGAAAACGAAATAAGACAGTACGTAGAGCGCCATCCGGCTTCCTTAGCGTCATACATATTAAGACTGATAGAATAACTTCGCAAACACCACATTCTTCTAAACGTCTTACAGACAGACATTTGTAAAAAGTTGCATTTCGATGAAACGTTGTAATCATCGGATGCAACTTTTTTTTTTGCTTTTCATCTATAACTTTGCAGCATCAAAATTCGCAAGCGACCTATTCAAGCAAGCGATCTATTGAAAGCGACAATTATTCTAAAAAACTTAATAACGTAAAACATTATGATGAAAAGAAAATTCTTAGTGGCTGCTCTTGCAGTGTTCTGCTTTTCTGCCTTTGCGCAGACAAACATCAAAGATGTCAGAACAAATCCCGACTTGTTCTTCCTTAAGGACGGAGAGCAGGCAAGTTCGCTCGATCTTCTTCCTCCTCCACCAGAGATTGGCAGTCTTCAGTGGTTCAACGACGAGGCCCGCTACTATTGGGGTCTGAAGCAGCGCAACACTCCGCGTGGCGACCAGGCTGCTGCCGACGCCAACGTAGAGGATGTGGCTATGAACTTCTCCGACGCCTTCGGCACACGCATCACCAAGGAGGAGACTCCAGCTATCTACAAGCTCGTATACAAGATGCGCGAGGATGCCGGCGACCTTGCCACACGCAGCGCAAAGAAATACTATAACCGCATACGCCCGTTCAAATACTACAACGTGCCTACCTGCAACTCTAAGCAGGAGGGCGAGCTGTCTACAAACGGTTCTTATCCGTCTGGCCACACCACGATAGGCTGGGCTGAGGCGCTGGTGCTCGCAGAGATCAACCCCGACCGTCAGAACGAGATACTGAAGCGTGGTTTCGAGATGGGTCAGAGCCGCGTCATCTGTGGCTATCACTGGCAGAGCGACGTTGACGCCGCACGCGTTGTGGCTTCGGCTGTCGTAGCTCGTCTGCACGCCAACAAGGAGTTCCAGAAGTGTCTTGAGGCTGCCAAGAAGGAGTTTGCAAAGCTCGTGAAGGAGGGCAAGGTAAAGAAGAGCGAGTTTGTAGCCACTCCGTGGGACAAGAAGTAAAAGAACGGCTGGCAAACCATTTTGCCTGACAATTAGAATCCTAAAAAACGAATATGAAAAAATATATAATGGCTGCAGCCCTCGTCATGGGTTTTGCGGCTGCTGCAAATGCGCAGGAGAATAAGCTCGTCGTCAAGCCTTCAGGCCGTATCCTTATGGATGCTGCATTTCTGAACAGCTCCAACAAGACTGTAGACGAGCAGTGTGTAGACGGTGTGAACGTTCCCGACATACGTATCGGCATGAAGGTTTCGTACGGCAAGTGGGAAGGCAAGGCAGATATCGGCTATGCCCGCGGTTCGGTTTCTCCGAAGGATATCTTCATCCAGTACAACTTCAACAAGCAGAACTTCTTGCGTGGCGGCTACTTCGTTCATCAGTTCGGCTACCAGAGCGCTACGTCTTCGAGCTTCAAGGTCTCTATGGAGGAGCCTGAGACCCACTCTGCGTTCGGTGTGGGCGGTCGTCTTGTTGGTTTGATGTACGAGCATAGCGACGACAAGTTCATGGGTACGGGTTCGGTATATACCGACGCCCAGTCGTTCAAGAAGCAGACCAACCACACGGGCTATCAGGGTTCGGGCTTTCTCACCCGTTTGGTCTACCATCCGCTCATCGAGAAGGGCAACCTCTTCCACGTAGGCATCGGCTTGAACTATGAGCTTGCAGCCGAAAACCGTTCTAACATGGAGTTCAAGGCGCCTTATCCAGTACGCGTAGCGGGCATCAACGCCATCGGTGCTAAGATTACCGATGCGAAGAACGACTTCAAGTTCTCTGGCGAACTTATGGCAGCCAAGGGTCATGTAGGCATTGAGGGTCAGTACATCTTCATGAACGTAGACCGTAAGGGCGACGCCAAGAGCTACAATGCATGGGGTGCTTACGGCAACCTGCGCTTCCTTCTCAACAACGAGTACGAGTATGTGAAGAACGATGCCGGCATCGCCACTCCTGCCCCGAAGTCGTGGGAGCTTGTTGCAGCTTACAACTACACCGACATGAACGATGCGAAGGCTGGTTTCCATGGTGGCAAGCTCAGCGACTGGGCTCTTACCATGAACTACTACATCAACAAGTATATGATCTGGCGTGTGAGCGGTCATATCGTACGTGCCGGCGAGAGCGACTACTCTGGCTTCAACAAGAACACTTTCCGCGTTATTGAGACACGTCTCCAGTTCAAATTCTAAAAAAACATGTTCAATTAAAGCATCCCGTGAGATATGAAAAAGTTTATAGCTATTTATATTCTGCTTGCAGCTATCCTTCCTGCATCAGTCTTTGCTCAGGTGCAGCGTTCGGCTGCGTTCCACGATAAGTATCAGTTGAAGGAGGTGGTTGTGCTTTCGCGCCACAACATACGCAGCCCGCTGTCTACCAACGGCTCTGCGTTGAGCAAGATGACTACCCACCAGTGGACCAACTGGAGTTCGGCTGCCAGCGAACTGACGCTGAAGGGCGGCGTTCTTGAGACCGAGATGGGCCAGTTCTTCAGAAAGTGGACCGTCAGCGAGGGTCTGTTCAAGGAGAATCAGGTTCCTTCTGTTGACGAGGTGAACGTCTACGCCAACTCCATGCAGCGCTGCATCGCCACCGCTGCCTATTTCTCTACGGCGTTCATGCCGGTAGGTGGCGTTAAGGTGAACCACCGCTACACGCCTTCTACGATGGACCCCGTGTTCAACCCCGTGCTCACAAAGGTGAGCGACGCGTTCAAGGCAAAGGCTATGGAGCAGATCAACGCGCTGGGCGGAAAGGCTGGTCTTGTCGGTTTGGCTAAGAGCCTGAAGGAGAGCTACCGCAACATATCGCGCACGCTCGACTATCCCCAGAGCGAGGCTTACAAGGAGCTGGGCGACGTGAAGTACGACGACACACAGATTACGCTCGTAAAGGGCAAGGAGCCTGGCATGAAGGGCACGATGAAGAACTTCAACTCGGCTTCCGACGCTTTCATCCTGCAGTATTACGAGGAGCCCGACGCCGACAAGGCGGCGTTCGGCGAGAAACTCACACGCGACGACTGGACCTCTATAGCCAAGGTGAAGGATGTGTACGGCGACGTGCTCTTCACAGCGCCTATCGTGGCTGCAAACGTGGCTCACCCGCTGCTGATGTACATGAAGGACGAGCTTAACTCGAAGAACCGCAAGTTCACGTTCCTCTGCGGTCACGACTCTAACATCGCATCCGTCAACGCGGCTCTCGGTGTTGAGCGCTACAGTCTGCCCAACTCTATCGAGAAGGTGACGCCGATAGGCAGCAAGGTGGTCTACGAGAAGTGGATCGAGAAGGCTACGGGCAAGGAGTACGTAGGCGTTAACCTCGTATACCAGAGCACCGACCAGCTGCAGCATAACGCACCGCTCGACCCCGACCATGCTCCGCAGGTCTTCCCGCTCTCGTTCAAGGGCCTCCAGAAGAACGCCGACGGCCTCTACTCGTTCGAGCAGATTAACGAGCGTTTCGAGCAGGCAGTGAATGCCTACGACGACATCAAGTAACATCCTTTTGTAGTAGCATGTTAATAATAGAAGCACAATAAAATAATCCTTTATCCGCAATGCCTGCACAGCAGGTGTTGCGGATTTTTTTTATTGCTGTCCGGTAAAACTGATAATGTGGTCTAAGACGGGCTTTCTTGCTCGGTTGGTGCACTTCTTGCTCTGGCAAGCGGCAAAGCCGAGCGGAGACAAGTGCACCCCCTAAGTGTGCCACCGTTTGCGTCCGCCGTCCAATCAGTTTCCGTTCGCCGCCCGATCAGATTCCGTACGCCGCCCGATTGGATTCCGTACGGGTGACGATGACTTTTCGTGAGGTTTTTACTGCCAATATCAGACAAGCTGAACGCCATATCGCCACCGCACAATATTTTTTTACATGCAAACCCACCTATTTATAAAGAAAAAGACGTAACTTTGCATAAAAACAGTATAAAATCAATGGAATACAACTTCAGAGAAATAGAAAAGAGATGGCAGAGCCAGTGGGTGAAGGACAAGACTTACCACACCACTGAGGACCCTGCAAAGGAGAAGTTCTACGTACTCAACATGTTCCCCTACCCGTCGGGAGCCGGTCTGCACGTAGGCCATCCGCTTGGCTATATCGCATCCGACATCTACGCACGCTACAAGCGCTTGAAGGGCTTCAACGTGCTCAACCCTATGGGCTACGACGCATACGGACTGCCCGCTGAGCAGTATGCTATACAGACCGGACAGCACCCTGAGGTGACTACCGTGGCTAACATCGCACGCTATCGTCAGCAGCTCGACAACATCGGCTTCTCGTTCGACTGGGACCGCGAGATTCGCACCTGCGACCCGAAGTACTACCACTGGACTCAGTGGGCGTTCGAGAAGATGTTCGGCTCGTTCTTCTGCAACTCGTGCCAGAAGGCAGAGCCGATTGAGAAGCTCGTAGAGCACTTCAACGAGAAGGGCACCGAGGGTCTGGATGTCGCCGAGAGCGAGCATCTGGAGTTCACAGCAGAAGAGTGGCGCGCCATGAGCGACGTGGAGCAGCAGAAGACGCTCATGAACTACCGCATCGCTTACCTCGGCGAGACGATGGTGAACTGGTGCGCCGGTCTGGGCACGGTGCTTGCCAACGACGAGGTGGTGAACGGCGTGAGCGAGCGCGGCGGCTTCCCCGTCGTGCAGAAGAAGATGCAGCAGTGGTGTCTGCGCACATCGGCTTACTCGCAGCGCCTGCTCGACGGTCTGGACACGGTCGACTGGAGCGACTCTATCAAGGAGACACAGAAGAACTGGATAGGCAGAAGTGAGGGTACGGAGATGCAGTTCAGAATAGCCCCCTCCTCAACGGGGAGAGACGGAGAGGGGCTGTTAACAATCTTCACCACTCGCGCCGACACTATCTTCGGTGTAACGTTCATGGTGCTGGCGCCGGAGAGCGAACTCGTGGCGCAGCTCACCACAGCAGAGCATAAGGCTGAGGTGGACGAGTACTTAGCGTACGTGAAGAAGCGCACGGAGCTCGACCGCATGGCAAACCACAACGTGACGGGCGTGTTCAGCGGATCGTATGCCGTGAACCCGTTCACCGGCGAGAACATTCCTATCTGGATTTCAGAATACGTGCTTGCAGGCTACGGCACGGGAGCCATTATGGCTGTTCCGGCGCACGACTCGCGCGACTATGCCTTCGCCAAGCACTTCAACCTGCCTATCACGCCGCTCATCGAGGGCGCCGACGTGTCGGAGGAGAGCTTCGACGCCAAGGAGGGCATCGTCTGCAACTCGCCTGCCGCTGGCAAGGAGACATTGGACGGCTTCTCGCTCAACGGACTAAGCGTGAAGGAGGCTATCGCAAAGACAAAGCAGTTCGTGACGGAGAAGGGCATGGGCCGCGTGAAGGTCAACTATCGTCTGCGCGACGCTATCTTCTCGCGTCAGCGCTACTGGGGCGAGCCGTTCCCGGTCTACTACAAGGACGGTATGCCGCAGATGGTGCCCGAGGACTGCCTGCCGCTGCTGCTGCCCGAGATTGAGACATACAAGCCTACAGAGACCGGCGAGCCGCCGTTGGGACGCGCCAAGATGTGGGCGTGGGACGTGGAGAAACGCCAGGTGGTAGACAAGGCACTCGTGGACAACAAGACCGTCTTCCCGCTCGAGCTGAACACCATGCCGGGCTTCGCCGGCTCATCGGCTTACTACCTGCGCTATATGGATCCGCACAACGACACATGCCTCGTGGGCAAGGACGCCGACAACTACTGGCAGAACGTAGACCTCTACGTAGGAGGCTGCGAGCACGCTACGGGCCACCTCATCTACTCGCGCTTCTGGAACAAGTTCCTCTTCGACCTCGGCGTGTCGTGCAAGGAAGAGCCGTTCCAGAAGCTCGTCAACCAGGGCATGATTCAGGGTCGCTCCAACTTCGTATACCGCGTAAACCGCACAGCCCCCTCTAACTCCCCCCAGGGGGAGAACGGAGTTGCCTCTACAGCTAACGGCTCCCTCTCCTCGGAGAGGGCGGGGGGAGAGGCTGCTCCCGTATTCGTATCATATAACCTGCGCAAGGACTACGACGTCACACCGATACACGTAGACGTGAACATCGTGAGCGCCGACGTGCTCGACATCGAGGCGTTCAAGGCATGGCGACCGGAGTATGCCAACGCCGAGTTCGTGCTCGAGGACGGCAAGTACATCTGCGGCTGGGCTGTAGAGAAGATGTCGAAGTCGATGTTCAACGTCGTTAACCCCGACATGATCGTGGAGAAGTATGGCGCCGACACGCTGCGTCTGTACGAGATGTTCCTCGGTCCGGTGGAGGCAAGCAAGCCTTGGGACACCAACGGCATCGACGGCTGCTTCCGCTTCCTCAAGAAGTTCTGGGCGCTGTTCTACGAGAACCGCACCGACGAGTTCCTGCCCGCAGACGCTGAGCCTACAGCCGACAACCTCAAGAGCCTGCACAAGCTCATAAAGAAGGTGACTGAGGACATCGAACACTTCTCTTACAACACCTCTATCTCGGCGTTCATGATTGCCGTGGGCGAGCTGGCACAGCAGAAGTGCCGCTCAAAGCAGGTGCTCGAGCAGCTCGTGGTGCTCATCGCACCGTTCGCTCCGCACATCGCAGAGGAGCTGTGGCACGCCTTAGGCAACACCACGACCGTATGCGACGCTCAGTGGCCCGTGTTCAACCCGCAGTATCTCGTAGAGAGCGAGGTGCAGCTCACCGTGTCGTTCAACGGCAAGGCACGCTTCCAGAAGAAGTTCGCTGCCGACGCTACCAACGACGAGATTCAGGCTGCTGTGCTCGCCGACGAGCAGAGCAAGAAGTATCTCGACGGAAAGACAGTCGTGAAGGTGATTGTCGTACCTAAGAAGATCGTGAATGTCGTTATAAAATAACAAATATAAATCCTATGACCATCGACCGCAAAATTATCTGGCAAGAAGCAAAGGACTATTTCAACATCACCCTCGGCTTGATGCTTTACACCTTCGGCTTCACAGTTTTCCTACTACCATACGAAATTGTAACCGGAGGCATCGCCGGTATCGGAGCCATCGTGTTCTATGCCACTAAATTTCCAGTTCAATGGACATTTTTCATCATCAACGCCGTGCTCATCGTGGCGGCTCTGAAGGAGCTTGGAATAAAGTTCCTTGCCAAAACCATCTATGCCACGATAGCCATAACCGTGATGCTCGACTTGGCGCAGAAGATTGTGGAGATGCCCGACGGCACCTTCTACAAGCTCATGGGCGAAGGCAACGACTTCATGTCGCTCATCATCGGATGTATGCTCACGGGCACGTCACTGGCGATAGTGTTCCTGAACAACGGCAGCACGGGTGGAACAGACATCATCGCTGCCGTAGTGAACAAACACTATAATGTGTCGCTCGGCAAGGGTCTCATCATGGTCGACCTCGTCATCATCGGCAGCTGTCTCGCCATCGACTCTTTCGGTCCGTTCCCGCAGCGCTGTCAGATGGTGGTGTTCGGTCTGTGTACGATGGTCATCGAGTGTACCATGCTCGACTACGTGATGAGCGTGCAACGGCAGTCGGTGCAGTTCATGATTTTCTCGCACAAGTATCAGGAGATAGCAAGCGCCATAACGAAGAAGACCGACCACACGCTCACTATCCTCGACGGTCACGGATGGTATACGGGTAAGGAGATGAAGGTGATATGTCTGCTCGCCAAGAAGAGCGAGTCGGTGCTCATCTTCCGCCTCATCAAGATGATAGACCCACGCGCCTTCGTGTCGCAGAGCAGCGTCATCGGCGTCTACGGCGAGGGATTCGACCAGATAAAGGTTAAGGTAAAGAGCCCCTCCCAACCCTCCCCGTCGGGGAGGGCTAAGGAAGGCTTAGTCAGCAAAGGCTTAGGAAGGCCTAAAGAGGCTTAGAAAGGCTTAGTCAGCAGTCAGCAAAGGCTTAGAAAGGCCTAAGAAGGCTTAGAAAAGCTTATTAAAAAAACAACAATGAACAATTCACAGCAATCATACACCCTCCCCGACGGGGAGGGACGGGGTGGGGCTATAGTCTTCGCCACCAACAACAAGCACAAGCTCTCGGAGATACGCGCCATACTCGGCGACCGCTTCGACGTGCTCTCGCTCGAAGACATCAACTGCCACGCAGACATACCCGAAACAGCCAACACGCTTGAGGGCAACGCCATTCAGAAGGCGCGCTACGTAGTAGACAACTACGGCTATGACTGCTTCGCCGACGACACGGGCCTCGAAGTGCCCGAGCTTGGAGGCGAACCGGGCGTCCACTCGGCACGCTACGCCGAAGGCACCGACCACAACTCTGAAGCCAACATGCAGAAGCTGCTCGCACGCTTGGGCGACAGCAACGACCGCCGTGCGCAGTTCCGCACCGTGATAGCTCTCGCACGCCGCAGCGACGTTGCCGACTACACGCTCTTCGAGGGCATCGTGCGCGGCACCATATCGCGCGAGAAGCAGGGCACAGAGGGCTTCGGCTACGACCCTATCTTCGTGCCCGAAGGCTACGAGGAGTCGTTCGCACAACTCGGCATGGACATCAAGAACGGCATCTCGCACCGAGCACGCGCCGTTGCGAAGCTCGCCGAATACCTCAAATAAATACAACCATAGCGAGTTTTGCACATCCCCAAAACCAATGGTTCAATAAAACCTTCACAAGCAAGCACAAAAAAAATCTGTTGCTGTCCGGTAAAACTAAAAATGTGATGTTGGGCTTTCAGCCCGCGTTAATTGAGTTTTGACACATCCCCCACATACCTCAACATAACCTCTTATGGTTAGCTCGGTTGGTGCAGTGCTTGCGCGGTTGGTGCCTTCCAGGGGGTGCAGCAGTCTCTGCTGCACCAACAAAGTAAATGGTGCATTTCTGCGCGGTTGGTGCACTTCCAGGGGGTGCAGCAGTCTCTGCTGCACCAACAAAGTAAACGATGCATTTCTGCGCGGTTGGTGCACTTGAGACAAGTGCACCCCCTAAAAAAAATCCCAACAGAGGCAGCCCTCTGTTGGGATTTCCATTTTATATATGTTTTTCCGATATTTACTTAACAAGCACCTTCTTAGATGTGCCGTCGCTCATCTTAACAACGTTGATGCCCTTCTGAGGAGCAGAGAGCTTCTTGCCGTCGAGTGAGAAGTACTGAACAGCAACCGGCTTGTCAGAACCATTCAGACCGAGGATAACGGTCTCGCCATTCGGATTCTCGAGGATGAGCTGCATGCAAGGGCAGTATCCTTCTTTATCCGTTTTTTTGTTCAGAGTGTACATACCCTCTTTACTACTTGCATCCGGCTGACCGTAAACCATGCACATACCATCTACGCCCTTATCTGAGCTCTTACCCAAGAGGAAAGGAGTGTCATCCAACGACTTGCCGTTGCCACCAGTCGGTGTGTATCCGAAACCATAGTAGAAAGCTAACTCTTCACCAGTGATTTCATACTGATTTGCAAAAAGAAGTGAATTCCATACCAAGCCCAACTCACCTGTTTGCTGATTAAAATCACAAATATCATAAGAACCCTCTTCAACCATTGCGCCCAACTGCACAGGCTCGCTATTTTCATCTTGGAATATAAGACCTAAAATACCAGCTTCTTCACCCATAGAACCTACAACAGCGAAGTTAAGACCTACGATCTTGTAACCTGCCAATTCAGAGAAATCAAAGTTATCACCATTGTTCTGTGCAGAAAGAATCATACTTGCTGAAGTCCAATTGTACGGACCCCAAACCATAGCAGGATTTGCTGAACCTTCGAAGCCAAGAGTCACATACTTAGCTTCTCCCTCCTTCATCATAGGAGCCTTTGCCTTCTTTACAACGCTAACCGGAGTTGCGTCTACCTTGTCAGTATAAACTGCAGCCGACTTTGCTGTCTGTGCCGAAGCACCACCTGCGAGCAGCAACATTGCTGCCAATGAGAGTAAAGTTTTCTTCATAGTCTATAAGTTTTAAAATTACTAACCGCAAAAGTACAAAATAAATTGCAATTCGATAATGTTTTGCAATAATTTTTTAAAAAATTCAACCAAACTGACTTTTTATGCTGTAAAATTGCAAGAAAAACTGCGATTTTACTGGAAACAGTCCCCGAAAAGCGCTCAGAGCACCATAAAACACCTTAACAACTCTTTACTCCTGCACAAAAAAAGTATGGCGGGCGTGCCCTTATGTGCAAGACTTTCTGTAACTTTGCAAGCATTAAACAATACATTATTAATATAATATATGGCAATTCATCCTCTTTGGACAGACGACTACTGGCTGCTTATCGTGCAGCTCTACCAGAAGAGTCCGGCAGGCGTTAAGTCGGAATACTCGCGCCCCGTGGTAGATCTGGCGCTCGAGCTGCATATTCCGCCGAAGACGCTGCAGGAGCAGATGGTGGCGCTCGAAGAGCACGCCACGCCTTCGCTGCAACGTCTATGGGACACGTACGCCGAAAACCCACGCCGACTGGCACGCGACGTGAAGCGGCTCAGGCAGATGGCGGGGTTCGGCTTCGGCAACGCCTTCTACAGCGGCATGGATATGACGCTGCCCTTCGAGCACGACTATCTGCCTATCGACGCCGAACAGAAGCTGACGCCGGTGATGCTCACCATCATCCTCAGCCTCTACTTCCAGCTGATGACGAACACTATGGTGAGCGAGACGCCGGAGGTGCAGGATATGGCGCGTCTGTTGGGCTTGAAGCCCGAAGAGGTGGTAGATGTGCTGAAGATATACCAGACATTCGACCCCATTCTGAAACGCGAACCGCTGCCCCACTCGCCCCTCAACGACGAGGCGAAGCTGGTTTGGCAGAGATACAGCAACGAAGCACCCGAGGTGCTCACCACTACTGTGGAGAGGCTAAAGGAGTACTTCAAAGGCTGCGCCTAAGCCGAACGGCTCGGAAGAGTTTTGAATTTTGAATTTTGAATTTTGAATTGTTGCGGCTGCGCCGCAATTAGGAATTATTCAGTTTTGAATTTTCAAAGGCTTAGAAAGGCTTAAAGAGGCTTAGGAAGGCTTAAACGCCGCCTAAAAAGGCTTAGTCAACAATGGCTTAGAAAGGCCTAAAGAGGCTTAGAAAGGCCTAAACGCCACCAGAAATATTATGAAACTAATACAAACCCAGGAACAGAAGCAGCAGCAGTTGCAGCGCCTGACGCAACAGCAGATGCTGCAGGTGCACATGCTCGAGATGCCCGTCACGGAGCTTGAAGAAAACGTGAACGCGGAGCTCGACGACAACCCTGCGCTCGTGAAGGCAGACGACGACATCTACGACTCGAACACCTCATACGACAGCAACGACAGCCCCGCATACGCTTCCTCTTCAGACAACGACAGTCGCAACGGCGGCGAAAGCAACGGCAGCGACATGGACGAGGTGGACACCGAGGCGGACGCCTTCGCCGCTCACACAGAGCGAGAGGAACGCGAGTCGGCGCTGAACAATGCGCTCGACCGTATGACCGGTTCCGACGAAGACATGCCTACGGCGGCTTACACCGGAGCCTACGGTGCCGATTCTGCCGACTACGAGGAGATGGTATACGGCGACACGCGCTCGTTTTACGACAAGCTGAAGGAGCAGATGGGCGAGATAGACCTCTCGGAGAACGACCAGAAGATAATGGAATACATCATCGGGTCGCTCGACAGCGACGGATTGCTGCGCAAGGACAGCCAGTCGATATGTGACGAACTGGCTATCTATCAGGGCGTCTACTGCGACGTGGAGGACATCGACCGCATAATCGGAATCCTGCAGACCTTCGACCCGGCTGGCATCGGAGCGCACTCGCTGCAGGAGTGTCTGCTGCTACAGATAGAACGCCGACCCGACGACAGAATGAAACAGCTGATGACGACAGTCGTAAAGAAGCACTTCAACGACTTCGCGAAGAAGCACTTCGAGAAGCTTCCGCAGCTGCTGGGCGTGGACGAGCATACCGGACAGCGCGTGCTGGAGGAGCTGCGCCGACTCAACCCCAAACCGGGCGCTTCGCTCGGCGAGACCGAGGGCAGAAACGTGCAGCAGATTACGCCCGACTTCATCATCGACACCGACGACAACGGCAACGTGTCGTTCTACATAAACAACGGAAACATACCGGAGCTGCGCGTCTCCTCGTCGTTCAGCGAACTCATGGAGACCTATCGCAACAACAAGGAGAAGATGTCGCGCCGCGAAAAGGAAGCGCTGCTCTATGCAAAGCAGAAGGTGGAGCGCGCAATGGGATACATAGAAGCGATAAAGCAGCGCTACCGCACGCTCACGCTCACCATGCAGGCTATCATCGACTGGCAACGCAAGTTCTTCCAGGACGGCGACGAGGCTGACCTCAAGCCGATGATTCTGAAGAACATCGCCGACCGCACGGGACTCGACATAAGCACAATATCGCGCGTCAGCAACGTGAAGTACGCGCAGACCAACTGGGGAACTTACCCGCTGCGCTTCTTCTTCAGCGACGGTTACACCAACGAAGACGGCGAGGAGATGTCTACACGCAAGATAAAGATTGCGCTGAAAGAACTCGTCGACAAGGAAGACAAGGCGAAACCGCTCAGCGACGACGCTCTCAGAGAGGCGCTCGTGAAGCTCGGCTACCCCATCGCACGACGCACCGTGGCGAAGTATCGCGAGCAACTGGGCATACCGGTGGCAAGAATGAGAAAGAACTAATTATGAAAGAAAAGAACATTATCCTCGCAGCCCGCGCCCTGAGCGCGGTGTTCACCCCGTTCTATCTGTCTTTGGTAGGGATGACCGTACTCTTCACGTTCAGTTATCTCAGTCAGATGCCGTGGGGGTACAAGCTGAGCGTGCTCGCTATGGTCTACTTCTTCACCATTCTCATGCCCACAATGCTCATCAAGCTCTACCGCAACTACCACGGCTGGACTCTCATACAGCTCAGCCGCAAGGAGCGCCGCGTGGTGCCCTATCTGCTCTCGATAGTGAGCTACTACGCATGCTTCTACGTAATGCGACTGTATAACATTCCGCACTTCATGGGCAACATACTCATGGCGGCACTCGTGATACAGATAGTGTGCGCTCTGATAAACGTGTGGTGGAAGATATCGACGCACACCGCAGCCATCGGTGGCGTGGTGGGCGCTCTGCTCGCCTTCTCGTTCATCTTCATGTTCAACCCCATCACGTGGCTCTGCTTCTCGCTCGTGCTCTCAGGGCTCGTCGGCACCAGCCGCATAATACTCCGACAGCACACCCTTTCGCAAGTGACGGCGGGCTTCGGCGTAGGCGTGCTCATCGCCTTCGTAATAATATTAGGATTATAACAATAAAAAACAATAAAATATTATGACTCCATTAGTTAGCATCATCATGGGCAGCACATCAGACCTGCCCGTTATGGAAAAGGCATGCAAGTTCTTGAACGACATGCAGGTGCCGTTTGAAGTGAACGCCCTCTCTGCTCATCGCACACCGGACGCAGTAGAAAGTTTCGCTAAGGGCGCAAAGGCGCGTGGCGTTAAGGTAATCATTGCCGCAGCAGGCATGGCAGCAGCTCTGCCCGGCGTTATCGCAGCAAGCACCACTCTGCCCGTCATCGGCGTACCTATCAAGGGTATGCTCGACGGTCTCGACGCCATGCTCTCTATCATACAGATGCCCCCGGGAATACCCGTTGCAACAGTAGGCGTGAACGGAGCCATGAACGCAGCCATCCTCGCTTGCGAGATGATTGCGCTCTGCGACGAAGGCATCGCAGAAAAGATGGCTCAGTACAAGGCTGGCTTGGGAGAGAAGATAGAAAAGGCGAACAAGGAGCTCGCTGAGGTGAAGTATGAATACAAGTGTTGAGATGGTGAGGTGGTGAGATGGTGATATGTTGTTGTGGTGATGTGGTGATGTGGTGACAATAGTACATCTCTCAACATCTCAACACAACAACATCTCTCAACACCTCACCATCTCAACACCTCACCATCTCACCACCTCACCATCTCACCACCTCAACATCTCTCACCACCTCAACATCTCAACACAACAACATCAAAAATCATGATTGATCTCTTCAACTACCGCCGCCGCGAAGCCTCACCCGTTCAGGTAGGCGACATACAGCTTGGCGGCGACGCCCCGATACGCGTGCAGTCGATGACCACAACCAACACCAACGACACGGAGGCGTGTGTGGCTCAGGCTGAGCGCATCATAAAGGCAGGCGGCGAACTCGTGCGACTCACTACGCAGGGCCGCAGAGAGGCTGAGAACCTGCAGAACATAAACGCACAACTGCGTGCCGACGGCTACACCACACCGCTCGTTGCCGACGTTCACTTCAACGCCAATGTGGCTGACGTGGCTGCGCTGTACGCAGAGAAGGTGCGCGTGAACCCGGGCAACTACGTGGACCCGGCGCGCGTGTTCAAGAAGATTGAGTACACCGACGCGGAGTATGCCGACGAACTCAAGAAACTGGAGGACCGCTTCGTGCCCTTCCTCAACATCTGCCGCGAACACCACACGGCGGTGCGCATCGGCGTGAACCACGGTTCGCTCTCCGACCGCATCATGTCGCGCTACGGCGACACGCCGGAAGGCATCGTCGAGAGCTGCATGGAGTTTCTGCGCATCTGCAAGAAGGAGCAGTTCGACAACGTAGTGATAAGCATCAAGGCGTCGAACACCGTCATCATGGTGCGCACGGTGCGTCTGCTCATCACCGAGATGGACAACGCCGACATGCACTACCCGCTCCACCTCGGCGTCACCGAGGCTGGCGAAGGCGAGGACGGACGCATCAAGAGTGCGGTGGGCATCGGCGCACTGCTTGCCGACGGCATCGGCGACACTATCCGCGTGAGTCTGAGCGAGGAGCCGGAGGCAGAGATACCCGTTGCGCGCCACCTCGTCGACTATATCACGAAGCGTGCCGGACACACTCTCGTGCCAGGCACAGAGGCGAAGGACTTCTCTTGGGTGCGTCCTGAGCGCCGCCCCACTCGCGCTATGGGATACATCGGCGGCTCGAATGTGCCGGTGGTGATAGCTTCGCTCGGACAGAACGACGACGCAGAGAGCGTGGAGTTCAACCCCGATATGACACCCGACTATATCTACTGCGGTGCCAAGCTGCCCAAGAACCGCCGCGACGGACAGAAATACATCGTCGACTTCAACGCATACACCGGCGAGCCGAACACCTACCCTATCTTCCCGTACAACGCTACGCCGTTCGTGGGCGGAGTGAAGGCAGATGTTAAGTTCCTCGTGCTGCAGCTCGGCGCTCCGTCGGAGGAGTACATGGCTTGCCTGAAGGCCCACCCGGAGGTAGTGGTTGTTGCTGTGTCGAACCAGCAGAACCGCCTCGGCGAGCAGCGTGCGCTTACTCACGAGTTGTGGTCGAACGGCTTGTTCAACCCCGTTGTGTTCGCTCAGATGTACAGTCACACCAGCGCCGAGAAGGCAGACCTGCAGCTTGAGGCGGCAGCCGATATGGGCGCGCTGATGATTGACGGCCTCTGCGACGGCGTATGGCTGATGAACAACGGCGACATCGCGGTGCGCGACCTTACCGACACAGCGTTCGCAATATTGCAGGCGGCTCGTCTGCGCACATCGAAGACCGAATACATCTCATGCCCTGGCTGCGGCAGAACGCTCTACGACCTGCGCTCTACCATCGCAAAGATAAAGGCGGCTACGGCGCACATGAAGGGCCTGAAGATAGGCATCATGGGCTGCATCGTGAACGGACCGGGCGAGATGGCTGACGCCGACTACGGTTATGTGGGCGCCGGACCGGGAAAAATTTCGCTCTACAAGCAGAAGATGTGCGTGGAGAAAGCCATACCGGAGAGTGAGGCAGTGGAACATCTGCTCAGATTTATAGAAGAAGACAGAAAGGAAAAATAATGAGTTTAACTGGCATTGCACGATACGCATTCGCACCCCGACAGCATAAGCTGGAACAACATTTCAACGAGCCGGAGGCTCTGCAGCATAATGTGTTGCAGCACCTCCTGCGCGCTGCCGCCAACACCGAGTACGGCAGAAACCATCTTTTCGCTACGACAAAGGGCTACGACGACTTCGTGCGCAACGTGCCCGTGAATACCTACGAGGAGCTGAAGGCCGACATCGACCGTATGCGACACGGCGAGGCTGACGTGCTGTGGCCGGGAAAGGTGAAGTGGTACGCCAAGTCGTCGGGCACTACGAACGACAAGAGCAAGTTCATACCAGTGTCGGCTGAAGGACTGAAGAACATACACTACAAGGGCGGCACCGACGTGGTGGCGCTCTACCTGCAGAATAACCCGAAGAGCCGCATGTTCGACGGCAAGGGATTGATCTTAGGCGGTTCGCACTCGCCAAACTACAACGTGGCTGGCTCGCTCGTGGGCGACCTCAGCGCCATTCTCATAGAGAACATCAACCCGCTCGTGAACCTCGTGCGTGTGCCGAAGAAGCAGACGGCGCTGCTGAGCGACTTCGAGGTGAAGCGCGACCGCATTGCGCGCGAATGTCTCAACAAGAACGTGACTAACATCTCGGGTGTGCCCTCATGGATGCTCAGTGTGCTGGTGCGCGTGCTCGAACTATCGGGCAAGGAGCGCCTCGACGAGGTGTGGCCCAACCTGGAGGTGTTCTTCCACGGCGGCATCGCGTTCACGCCCTACCGCTCGCAGTACGAGCACATCATAAAGAGCGACCGCATGCACTACATGGAGACGTACAACGCCTCGGAGGGATTCTTCGGCATACAGAACGACCCAGAGGACAAGTCGATGCTGCTGATGCTCGACTACGATGTGTTCTACGAGTTCCTGCCTATGGACGAGTTCGACTCTGAAAACCCGAACATCGTGCCACTCGAGGGCGTGGAGACGGGCAAGAACTACGCCATGCTTATCAGCACGTCGTGCGGTCTGTGGCGCTACATGATTGGCGACACGGTGAAGTTCACGTCGGTGCGCCCGTACAAGTTCGTCATAACGGGCAGAACGAAGTATTTCATCAACGCTTTCGGCGAGGAGCTTATCCAGGACAACGCCGAGAAGGGCCTCGCCTATGCCTGCCAGCAGACTGGTGCAGAGGTGAAGGAGTACACGGCGGCGCCGGTGTTCATGGACGCCAACGCGAAGTGCCGCCACCAGTGGCTCATCGAGTTCGCGAAGAAGCCTGAGAACATCAGCGAGTTTGCCGAACTGCTCGACCGACAGCTACAGGCTATCAACTCCGACTACGAGGCGAAGCGCTTCCACGACATCACGCTGCAGCCGCTTGAGGTTGTCGTTGCGCGCGAAGGTCAGTTCGACGACTGGCTGCGCTCTAAGGGCAAGCTGGGCGGACAGCACAAGATACCGCGCCTCTCTAACAACCGCAAGACCATTGAGGAGATAATGGGGGTGAAGTGATGTTGTTGTGGTGAGGTGGTGACATTTGTAGGGGGTGCACTTGTCTCAAGTGCACCAACCGAGCAGAAATGCACCGTTTGCTTGGTTGGTGCAGCAGAGACTGCTGCACCCCCTGAAGAAGTGCACCAACGTATTGTATGAAACAAATTAAAAAAACAAGAAGTTAAGCCAAATGCTGAAACTAAGAAACATACTATATATAATAGGTGTAATCGCGCTGCTCTCGTCGTGCGCCCGCATGGGACGCCCCGACGGAGGATGGTACGACGAGACGCCGCCGCATGTGATAGGCTCGACACCTGCCGACCGCAGCACTGACGTGCAGGCGAAGAAGGTGAACATCTACTTCGACGAGTTCATAAAGCTCGACAACGCGTCGGAGAAGGTGGTGGTGTCGCCGCCGCAGCTTGAGCAGGCGGAGATAAAGGCTTCGGGCAAGAAGATCAGCGTGGAGCTGAAGGACTCGCTGAAGCCCAACACTACGTACACCGTCGACTTCTCTGACGCCATCTCCGACAACAACGAGGGCAACCCGATGGGCAACTACACCTACAGTTTCTCTACGGGCGACCATATCGACACGCTCGAAGTGGCTGGCACCGTGGTGGCGGCTGAGAACCTCGAACCGGTGAAGGGCATACTCGTGGGTCTGTACGCCGAGATGGGCGACTCGTGCTTCATGAAGATGCCCATGCTGCGCGTGGCACGTGCCGACTCGCGCGGACACTTCGTCATAAAGGGCGTGGCGCCAGGCGCTTACCGCATCTACGCCCTCAACGACCAGGACGGCAACTATATGTTCTCGCAGAAGAGCGAGCAGATGGCTTTCTCGCACGACACCATACGCCCCGCGTTCTGCGACGCCCTGCGACAGGACACGCTTTGGCTCGACTCGCTGCATATCAAGGACATAAAGCAGACGGGATACATACGTTTCACGCCCGACGACCTCGTGCTCAGAGCGTTCGAACACGTGCAGACCGACCGATTCTTCCTCAAGTCGGAACGCCTGCAGCCCGACCGCTTCACGCTGTTCTTCAGCTACGGCTCGAAGAAGCTGCCCGAGATAAAGCCACTCAACTTCGACGCTACCGACCGACTCCTTATAGAGCCGTCTGTGCGCCGCGACACCATAACCTACTGGCTGCGCGACACGGCGCTCGTCAATCAGGACACGCTCAGCCTCGCCCTCACCTACGAGATGACCGACACGCTGGGCAACCTCGTGCCGCAGACCGACACGCTGCAGATTCTCTCTAAGCAGCCCTACGAACGCCGCCTGAAGGAGGCGCAGAAGGAGCTGGAGAGCTGGAAGAAGCAGCAGGAGAAGAAGCGCAAGCGCGGCGAGGCGTACGACTCCGTGATGCCGCCGAAGGAACTGGAGTTCAAGCTCGCCGTAGACTCGAAACTCGACCCCGACCGCAACCTGCACTTCGAGTTCGACACGCCGCTCGCCTCAGCAGACACGTCTAAGATTCACCTCTACGCCAAGCACGACACGCTATGGTACGTAGCGCCGCTGCGCTTCGAGCCAGTGAAGCAGAAGATGTGGGGCGACAGCATAGCCACCGCAGAGTCGAAGCGCCAGTACATGCTGCGCGCCGAGTGGCGTCCGGGCATAGAATACAGCCTCGAAATCGACTCGCTCGCCTTCACCGACATCTACGGCAACGCGTCGAAGAAGCTGAAGAAGGGCTTCAAGGTGGGCGCCATGGACGACTACAGCAGTCTGGTGCTCAACATAGCGCAACTCAATGGCGAGAACCTCGTCGTCGAACTGCTCACGAGCGAAGACAAGTCGGTGAAGAGCGTGCACACAACCAACTCAACGGCAGCGTTCTACTACGTACGACCGGGCAAATACTACGCCCGCCTGTTCGTCGACCGCAACAACAACGGCGTGTGGGACACGGGCGACTACAGCGCCAACCTGCAACCCGAAGAGGTGTTCTACTATCCGTACGAGATAGAGTGCAAGGCGAAGTGGGACGTAACGCTCAACTGGAACATCAACGAGAAACCGCTCGACCAGCAGAAACCCGAGAAGATAAAGAAACAAAAGGGCGAACGCCAACGCAAGATACAACAGCGCAACATGGAAAGAGCGCGGAAAATGGGCATTGCGTATCCGTTCTGAATTACAAAAAAATAGAAATAATATGAAGACCAGACACTTCCTCCTCGTCGTAGCCCTGCTATTGGCAGGTCTGCAGACCACAACGGCACAATGCAAGTACCGCAACACGGCAGTAAAGCCGGGCGAGTTCCTGTCTTATAACCTCTACTACAACTGGCAGTTCGTATGGGTGAAAGCAGGCACGGCGTCGATGTCGGTAGTGAAGAGCAACTATCACGGCAAGCCGGCGCTGCGCATGGCGCTCATCACACGCACGTCGAAGACGCTTGACAAGATGTTCGTGATGCGCGACACGCTGCTCTGCTACAACACGCTCGACCTCGAACCACTCTACTATCGCAAAGGAGCGCGCGAGGGTAAGCGCTACACCGTAGACGAGGCGTTCTACTCGTACAGCAACAACCATCAGCACGTGAAGCTGCACCGACAGAAGAACAACGGCGAGCACGTATGGAACGAGTTCAACCGCACGGCGTGCGCCTACGACATGATGAGCATCTTCCTGCGCGCACGCTCGTTCAACCCCGAGAGCTGGAAGAAGGGCAAGCGCATACACATACCCATCACCGACGGACCGAAGATCATCAACGCCATCCTCGAATACAAGGGCAAGACCACCGTCAAGGCCGACAACGGCGTGAAGTACCGCTGCCTGCAACTCTCGTATATCGAGAACGAAGGCAATAAGGAGAAGGAGATCACGCGCTTCTACGTTACGGACGACGTACATCATGTGCCGGTAAGACTGGATATGTTCCTGAAGTTCGGCGTCGCAAAAGCGTTCCTCTCAGGCATGAAGGGCGTGAAGTAATCATCAGGGGGTGCAGTTGTCTCCGC
Organism: Leyella stercorea; assembly: GCF_019052365.1. GTDB lineage: Bacteria > Bacteroidota > Bacteroidia > Bacteroidales > Bacteroidaceae > Prevotella. The sequence goes on along the minus strand of NZ_JAHQUY010000023.1, from coordinate 18,370 downwards.
TCGGCTTTGCCGCTTGCCAGAGCAAGAACTGCATCAACCAGTCAAAAATGGTGCTGTTCCTGCTATGGCAAGCGGCAAAGCCGAGCGGAGACAACTGCACCCCCTATCAAAAAACATTCTATGCGCAAACTCATTATACTATTCGTCACACTCGCAACCATCACCTCTTGCGACCTGAAACGCGAGAACTTCAACTCCTCGAAGAAGCGCTTCACCAACGAAGTGCTGCTCGGCTACACGCCCGTCAAGGACCAGGACCACAGCTCGCTCTGCTGGGCGTACGCCATGCTCGCCACCATCGAGAGCGAACACATACAGATGGGCGACTCGGTGAACCTCTCCGTCGACTACATAGCGCGCTACCAGCTCGACGAGCAGGCACGCTTCCACTTCCTCTCGAAAGGCTTCAACCGCATGACGCTGCGCGGAACGGCGCCGCTGCTGCTGCGCCTGCTCGACGAATACGGCATCATGCCCTACGACTCCTACCATGCGCGCGACATCAACTACAACGCCCTCACGAAACGCCTGGAGATGCTCTCCAACTCGTCGCGCAACCTGAGCCAGATGAAGCAACGCACAGAACGACTCTTCGACGAGCGCATAGGAGCGCTGCCCAAGAAGGTGTACATGCTCGGAGCCGAATACACACCGCTCGAGTTCGCCCACAGCGTCTGCATGCGCGGCGAATATCTCGCCATGACGAGCTTCACCCACCACCGCTTCGGCGAGGCGTTCGTGCTCGAAGTGCCCGACAACTACAGCAACGAGCTATACTACAACGTGCCCATCGACGTGATGATGAAGCGCATAGAACGCTCGCTGCGCACCGGACACCCCGTATGCTGGGAAGGCGACACAAGCGAAGTGGGCTTCGACTTCAAGCGCGGCGTGGCGGAACTCACCAAGCAGCGAACCTACACGCAGAAGCAGCGACAGATAGAGTTTGAGAACCACCACACCACCGACGACCACTGTATGGTGCTCATAGGTATAGCCCACGACGAGAACGGCAAACGCTACTACATTGCCAAGAATTCGTGGGGAACAGGCAACCAGTACGGCGGACTCATGTACCTCTCGGAGCAGTACGTGATGATGAAGACCATAGCCATCGTCGTGAAGAACATAAATATGTAAGCCACAGGTGCTGCATACAAAAAGACATGTATAGGACTATAACACATAATGTTTGCGCAAATGTTTGCGCAAACATTTTTTTTGATTCATAAATGCGACAGATTTTAACGTTTATTACACGTTCAAAATATCACTCAAACAGACATTTAGCTATATTTGCAAAATCTAAAGACGCTTATAAATTTTTTACAACTACTATAATAATTAACCTAACCCTTAAAGACTATGCAGAAAAGATCGTTTCTTACAGTCGTAATGTTCCTGATAGGAATGTTTATGACGGGGGCGTACGCACAAGTACACACAGTTTCTGGTCTGGTGAAAGACAAAGAAATGGGTGAACCCCTTGTTGGAGTAAGCGTGTCTGTAAAAGGCACGAAGAATGCAACCATGACTGACCTGAACGGCAACTACACCATTCAAACCAGCCCGAAAGACGTACTCGAATTCAAGTATGTCGGCATGAAAAATGCAGAGGAGACTGTAGGCAACCGCAAGGTTATCAACATCACTCTCGTAGCTAACGCAGAAAGCCTCGGCGAAGTCGTAGTGACAGCCATGGGTATCAAGCGTCAGTCGGAGACCCTTACCTACTCGGCTCAGACCGTAGGCGGAAAGGACGTCAACGACATCAAGTCAATCAACATGATCAACTCGCTGCAGGGCAAGAGCGCAGGTCTTCAGATTACGCCTAACTCTACCGGTGCAGGCGGTTCTTCAAAGATTTTGTTCCGCGGCAACAAGTCAATCTCTGGTAGCAACCAGCCGCTCATCGTCATCGACGGTGTGCCGACAATGACCAATACCACAACCTCTCAGGTATCAAGCGACTACGGTGGCGAGCGCGACGCAGGTGACGTTATGTCTACCATCAACCCCGACGATATCGCTTCTATCACACTTCTGAAGGGCGCTGCCGCTTCAGCTCTCTACGGTGCGGTGGCTGCCAACGGCGCCATCATGATCACCACAAAGCAGGGCATGGCAGGCAAGGTGAACGTGAACGTATCGAGCAACACCACAATGGAGGTTCCGATGATTCTGCCTGAGTTCCAGAACACATACGGCGCAGGCGCTGACGGCACATTCTCTTGGGGCGACAAGCTCAGCAAGGCTTGCAAGAACTACGCAGAGTCGTTCTTCCGCACAGGCTTCACAACCAACAACACCGTATCGCTCTCGGGCGGTAGCGAGAACTTCAAGGGCTACTTCTCTTACGGCAACGTATTCTCTCACGGCATGACTCCTGAGAACACATTCCGCAGCCACAACCTCAACACTAAGGTAGACTTCAAGGTGCTCAACAACGTATACGTCGACTTCTCGGCTAAGTACAGCAACCAGTACTCTAAGAACCAGGCTGCTGCCGGCTACCTCTGGAACCCGCTCACAGGAGTATACCTCGCTCCGCGCGGCATCGACTGGGACCACTACAAGGACAACTACGAGGTTTACGACCCCACACGCGGCTGCAACGTACAGAACTGGACCAACACCGAGCTGCAGCAGTTCGGCAACCCGTACTGGATGCTCAACCGTCAGACTCCTATCTCTAAGCGCAACCGCTATGAGTTCGGTGGCTCTATCAAGTGGGACATCACTCCCGACCTCAACATCCAGGGACGTATGCGCTACGAGCGCGGCGAAGAGCAGTTCATCCACAACGCTTACGCTTCGTCTGTAGGCAACCTCTACAAGATGGGACGCATGAAGAACAACCGCTACTTCAGCGACCAGCTCTACGGCGACGTGCTCATCAACTACAACCATACTTGGAACGACTGGGGCCTCACAGCTACAGCAGGCTCAAGCTTCACCAAGACCAAGACCGCACACGTAGACCTCTGGGGCGAGGGCGAACAGTACAAGTCGCCGGGCGACGGCAACATCTACTATCCGAACATCTTCACTCCGAACAACTTCTACGGCAACATGTCTAAGCTGGGCAGCGGCGACGCTATGGAGACAGAAAAGCGCCTCAACGCCGTGTTCGCAACAGCTCAGGTAGCCTTCAAGGAGGCTGTGTTCCTCGACCTCTCTGCACGTAACGACTGGTCTTCAGCTCTCGCATTCACCGACGGTTGCTCGTTCTTCTACCCGTCAGTAGGCGCCAGCGTACTGCTCAACAAGCTCGTGCCTATGGGCGAGCAGGTTAACCTCTTCAAGTTCCGCGGCAGCTACTCTATCGTAGGTAACGACGTGCCTATCTACATGTCTAACCCACGCTACACTCTCGGCGAGTCGGGCGCTATCTCTGCACCTGACAAGGCTGCGTTCCGCACATTGAAGCCAGAGAAGACCCACTCTATCGAGGTAGGTTTCGACGGTACATTCTTCAACAACCGTCTCGACTTCTCTCTTACATACTATAAGACAAACACCAAGAACCAGTTCTTCTCTGTTTCGGCTCCTTACGAGAGCGGTCTGCGCAACCGTTACGTCAACGCCGGCAACGTACAGAACCAGGGTATCGAGGCATCTATCGGCTGGCACCAGCAGTTCAACCCCGACTTCTCTTGGTCTACCAACTTCAACATCTCTTACAACGAGAACAAGATCAAGGAGCTCGTAGAGGGCTTGGAGAACGGTCTTACCATCGCTTCTTGGCAGGGCGCTAAGGTAGTGCTCAACGAGGGCGGCTCTTACGGCGACCTCTACGTACGCCAGATCAAGCGCGACGAGGCAGGCAAGCCGGTAAAGAACGACAAGGGCGAACCTATCCTCATGGGCGACAACGTTGACGAGATGAAGTATGCAGGCAACATGAACGCAAAGGTGAACTTCGGTTGGACAAACACATTCCACTACAAGGACTTCACATTCTCATTCCTCATCGACGGTAAGTTCGGCGGCAGAGTGCTCTCTGCAACTGAGGCTACTCTCGACGGTTGGGGCGTTTCAAAGCGTTCTGGCATCGCACGCAACGCAGGTAAGGTTGTGGTTGACGGCGTAGAGTTCGACCCGCAGGCTTGGTACACAACAACAGGCTCTTCTAACTTCAACAACTCTTACGCTACAGAGTTCTACGTATACAAGGGCACGAACGTACGTCTGCGCGAGATGAGCCTCGGCTACACCTTCCGCAACCTCTTCGGCAACGGCAAGAACCTCACTGCTGCGCTCATCGCACGCAACCTCTTCTTCTTCTACAAGGACGCTCCTTGCGACCCGGACGTATCAATGGGTACCGGCAACGGCGTGCAGGGTGTCGACATCTTCAACCTCCCGTCGGCAACAAGCTTGGGTCTGAACCTGAAGTTGAACTTCTAATTTTTGAGCGAGTAAAAACAAGTTTTACAACCGTTTAAAATCTAAGGAAATATGAAAAAGAGAAATATATTCGCGGTGTCATCAATGCTGGCACTGGCTGTGATGGGTAGCGGAATGCTTAGCTCATGCACAGACGACTTCGAAGATCTGAATACAAACAAGACGCAGGTAGACCCGGGCGATCTGCCGTTCAAAGCACAGTGTGCCGAGGCAATGAACTATTGCTACCCGCCTCACCAGAACATGTTCCAGTTCTGGACAAACCTCACCATCGACCTCTACGGTGGCTACTTCCAGACACCTCACGGCAACTTCACCAACTGCGATATGGGTGAGAACCGCGGACACAGTGGCGGTATGTACGAGAACTACTATCTGCATATCTTCAACAACACACGCCGCAACATCGCCAACCTCGACAAGCAGGAGAACGCCGGACTGGCTGGCACAATGCGCATCGTGCAGGCTGTAGGTACAATGCAGGCTACAGACGCATACGGACCGCTCGCCTACTCGTCTATCATCAACGCCGAGAGCGAGTCTACCTATCGCTTCGACAGTCAGCAGAAGCTCTATGAGCAGATGCTCGACGACCTCGACAAGGCTATCGCCGGACTGCAGAAGATGGACGACACAGAGAAGGCTTCGCTCGCTACATACGACACATGGGGCGGTGGCGATCCGGCTATCTGGGTGCAGATTGCAAACACCATGAAGCTGCGTATCGCTCTGCGTCTCTCTAAGCGCGAGAGCGAGATGGCTGCCGACGGCTACGACCTCAAGGCTATCGCTACGGCTGCTGCTGCCAACACCCTCGCCGTTTCGGGCAAGGACATCGTCGTTAAGGACCAGAGCAACGAGCTGAAGCGTATGTTCGACTGGCAGGACTGCGGCATGAACGCTAACCTCGTAACCCTTATGGTGGGCATGAACGACCCGCGTCTGCCTCTCTACATGACAAAGAATGCTGACGACATCACCAACGAGAAGGGCGTCACCACTCCTAAGGGATCCGTTTACTGCGGCATCCGCTACGCAAGCGGCATGGCACAGAAGGGTTCTAACGGCTCGTACGGCTACAAGATGTCGCAGTGGGTTGGCGCTTACAACACTCCGCTGCCTATCTTCAAGGCTGCCGAGGCTTACTTCCTGCTTGCCGAGGCTAAGCTGCGCTGGAACATCGGCACTGAAAGCGTAAAGAGCCTCTACGAGAAGGGCATCCGTCTCTCTATCAAGAACGAGCTTGCTTATAAGGGATCGTTCGCAGGCATCGAGAACATCAGCGACGCCGACATCGACGCTTACATCAACGGCACAACCGGTCAGGCAGACTACGTTGATCCGGGCAACTCGGCTAACAACTGCAAGGCTGTCAACACGCTCGGCGTGAAGTGGGACGACGCTGCAAGCAAGGAAGACCAGCTCGCACGCATCCAGACTCAGAAGTACATCGCTCTCTTCCCGCTCTCTAACGAAGGTTGGGCTGAACAGCGCCGCACCGGCTATCCGAAGTTCTTCGTAGCTTTGGTTAACAAGAGCGAAGGTGCTGTCGACACTCAGGAAGGCGTTCGCCGTGTTATCTACAGCAGCAATGCTTACGACACCAACGCTGAAGGCGTAAAGGGTGGCATCGAGCTTCTCGACAAGGAGAACACCAGCAAGAAGGGTATCTCTGGCGATAAGGGCGGCACACACCTCTGGTGGGACAACGCTAACAAGGGCAACTTCTAAGCGTCAGCTACAGAATAACTAAAAAACGGACTCTGCCAAACACATTTGGCGGAGTCCGTTTTTTTCATAGTAGCGGAGGTATCCTGCCTCCGCCACAGTGGGCTGGTTTCATTATTTTTTAGTATCTTTGCAGAAGATAAAAAGATAGTGCAGAACTATAAAAAGCTGCACATAACTATAAAACCCAAGCAATATGAAGAAAATCGTGATTCTCGACTTCGACGGCACCATCGCCGACACGAAGCCCGTTATACTTAACACCTTCCACCGCACTTTCGACGCTATGCTCCTGCCGCAGCACAGCGACGAGGAGATAGCCGCTACAATCGGTCTGCCGCTCGTGGAGGCGTTCCCCGTGCTCGAGCCGATGGACAAGGAGAAGGCTGCGGAGTGTACAGCCAAGTACCGCGAGATATTCGAGGACGTGAACCGCGAGATTGGCGTGCCGATGTTCCCGCACGTGGCTGACACGGTGCGACTGCTGCACGCAAAGGGATGCATAGTGACCATCGCTACAAGCCGCGGATATAAGTCGGCTGTCGACTTCGTGCGCTCGTTCGGTCTCGACGACGTCATAACGCTCGTCGTGGCTGCCGAGGACGTGCGCCACGCCAAGCCCGATGCCGAGCCGGTGCTGAAGACGCTGAAGCACTACAATCTGAAGCCCGAGGACGCCGTCGTCGTAGGCGACACCCACTTCGACATCCTCATGGGTCGCAACGCCCACTGCATGACCATCGGCGTTACGTACGGCAACGGTTCGCGAGAGAGTCTCATGGAAGCTGGCGCCGACGCCATTGTCGACGATTTTGCAGAAATTGCAGAGTTGGTGTGATGGGATGGTGGTGAGGTGGTGAGATTTGTTGCCAGCATTAACCAAGCTTTTACAACTTTTTTCCAGCATTTCAACCATACTTTTGCAACTTTTTTCCAGCATTTCAACCATGCTTTTACAACTTTTTGCCAGCAAACATCCCATCTCTCTCAATTATATTTGCTAAATTTGCATATTAATTAGGTGCATACCGCTTCTATACAACAACGAATAACAAAAAAACAAAACAAAAATATAATGGAACAAGCACTTTGGATTTACAATACGCTGTCGCGTCGCAAGGAAGTGTTCAAGCCGCTGCACGCCCCTAACGTGGGCATGTACGTCTGCGGACCTACCGTCTATGGCGACCCACACCTGGGCCATGCGCGCCCGGCTATCACGTTCGACATTCTCTTCCGCTACCTCAAGCACCTCGGCTATAAGGTGCGCTACGTGCGCAACATCACCGACGTGGGTCACTTGGAGCACGACGCCGACGAAGGCGATGACAAGATAGAGAAGAAGGCTCGCCTGGAGCAGCTCGAACCGATGGAGATTGCGCAGTATTACACCAACCGCTACCACGCAGCTATGGAAGCGCTGAACGTGCTGCCGCCAAGCATCGAGCCGCACGCTACGGGTCACATCATCGAGCAGGAGCAGCTCGTGCAGCAGATTCTCGACAACGGATTCGCATATGAGAGCAACGGCTCGGTTTACTTCGACGTGAAGAAGTACAACGAGAAGCACCACTACGGCATTCTCTCTGGTCGCAACCTCGACGACGTGAAGGACGCATCGCGCGCTCTTGACGGTGTTGGCGAGAAACGCAACCAGGCAGACTTCGCACTCTGGAAGAAGGCATCGCCTGAGCACATCATGCGCTGGCCGAGCCCCTGGAGCGACGGCTTCCCGGGATGGCACTGCGAGTGTACGGCGATGGGCCGCAAGTATCTCGGCGCCCACTTCGACATACACGGCGGCGGAATGGACCTCGTGTTCCCGCACCACGAGTGCGAGATTGCGCAGGCTGTGGCTTCGCAGGGTGACCAGATGGTGCACTACTGGATGCACAACAACATGATCACAATCAACGGACAGAAGATGGGCAAGTCGCTCGGCAACTTCATCACACTCGAGGAGTTCTTCACGGGCAACAACAAGAACCTTGAGCAGCCCTACTCGCCGATGACCATACGCTTCTTCATCCTCTCGGCTCACTACCGCGGCACAGTCGACTTCTCTAACGAGGCGCTGCAGGCTTCGCAGAAGGGTCTTGAGAAACTCATGAACGGCATCGCCGACCTCGACCGCATCGCTGCTTCGGCAGAGAGCGACGCCGAGACAAAGAAGGTTGTGAGCGAGCTGCGCCAGAAGTGCTACGACGCCATGAACGACGACTTCGCTACGCCGCTCGTCATAGCTCATCTCTTCGAGGCTTGCTCCGTAGTAAACAAGCTCGTAGACCACAAGGCTACCATCTCTGAGGCTGACCTTAAGGAACTGGCTGAGACAATGCGCCTCTTCGCGTTCGACCTGCTCGGTCTGCGCCCCGACAACGCCGGCTCTTCATCGCATCGCGAGGAGGCTTTCGGCAAGGTCGTAGACATGGTGCTCGACCTCCGCTCTAAGGCTAAGGCGTCGAAAGACTGGGCTACCAGCGACCGCATCCGCGACGAACTGGCTGAGCTTGGCTTCGAGGTGAAGGACACCAAGGACGGTGCTACCTGGAAGCTTAAATAAGAGTTTTGAATTTTGAGTTTTGAGTTTTGAATTAACATTAGCAAAGGCTTAAGAAGGCCTAAGAAGGCTTAGAAAGGCTTAAACGCAGCCCAAGAGCGGCTTAAAGCTCCCAAAATAATAAAAAGCAATGAAGAAAATATCTATAATCGCCGCAGCTATCGCTCTCTGCAGTTGCTCGGCAACAAAGACAACAGACGCAGCCGTTGACCTCAACGGCGAGTGGGACATCGTAACCGTAGACGGCACTGCTGTCGACACCACAAAGACAGAGTTCCGCCCTACACTGGGCTTCGACACAGCAAAGAACAACGTGTTCGGATGCGCCGGATGCAACTCTATCAACGGCAAGGCAAAGGTGGATGCTGCAAAGCAGACCATCAGCTTCTCGGAGATAGGCACCACGCTGATGCTCTGCGCCCACATGGAGTATGAGCAGCAGATTCTGAAGGCTCTCGAAAGCGTGAAGGGATACAAGGCTGGCAAAGGCTGCGTTGAACTCACAAACGGCAGCGGAAAGGCTGTGCTGCAGCTGAAGAAGCAGTAATAAAAGTAGCATAGGTGAAAGCCTCCGCCACACCAAGTAGAATAGTAATATTTGCTTGCTGCGGAGGCCAGAGACCTCCGCTACGGAATAACCCCTAAAACAGAAATCGTATGAAACACATAGTATTTCTTACTGGCGCCGGCATGTCCGTGGAGTCGGGTTTCAAGACGTTCCGCGGCAACGACGGCTTGTGGGAGAACTATCCCGTCGACCAGGTTGCGTCGCACGAGGGATGGCTTGCCGACCCCACACTCGTAACCAACTTCTACAACATGCTGCGCCGAAAGCTCTACGCAGCGCAGCCCAATGAGGGCCACCGCCTCATCCACGAGCTGGAGAAAGACTATAAGGTGACGGTCATCACGCAGAACGTGGACAACCTGCACGAGAAAGCCGGCTCCACCAGTGTGATTCACCTGCACGGCGAACTGACAAAGGTGTGCTCCTCACGCGACGTGGACGACCCGCGCTACCAGCGCACTCTGACCGAGGACAACTGCGAGGTGAAACCCGGCACACTCGCCGGCGACGGATCGCTCGAACGCCCGTTCATAGTGTTCTTCGGCGAGTCGGTGCCTATGATTAGCGTTGCGGCAGAGGCTGCAGAGCAAGCCGACATCTTCGTGATTATAGGCACATCGCTCAACGTCTACCCAGCTGCGGGCCTCATCCACTATGTGCGCCCCTCTGCACCCGTATACCTCATCGACCCCGAACCGTCGATGGGCGTAGGCAGACAGAACTTCAAGCACTTCCAGTGCGGAGCAAGCGAAGGGATGAAACGCCTGTGCGAAGAGCTCGGCGTAAAGTAATCTGGACAGCAATAGTATAAAAAAGACGAACACGAATAACTCAAATCTCACGAATGTATAAACCTTCGATTCGTGAAATTTGTGTTATTCGTGTTCGTTATTATATCCGATTTATATTTTCGAATCCTTAGAACTTGTAGTTGATTCCGAACAAAACGTTTCTGCCGTCTACGTCGAAGCCCCATGTGTTAGCCTCGTCAACACGCTGATAGCCGAGGAAACCGATCTTTGTGACGAAAGCTACGTGTTTTGAAAGGTTCACCTTAAGACCCGGCTTCAGACCGATCTCGAAAGCGTCGTAGTCATCCAACGGCTTCTTGTTGTCGTAGTGAGCATAGCCTACTGTGCCCTCGATGAAGAAGTCAACAACCTTTGAGCCACAAACGGTATAGCGTACGTACGGAGCAAGCTCGAAAACCTTCTGACCGTTCTCAACGCCTGTATAGCCTAAAGAAACACCTGCATCCCACTTCTTGTCAATCTGGAAGCCAATCTCCGGAGCTATCTTCCAGCTGAAGTACGAATCGTCGTCAACACTGGTGTTAGCAAGGCTGAAACCGCCGCCGATATACACCTGAGCGCTTGCACATACGGCTACAAAGAGAGTAGCCAAAGTCATCATAATCTTTTTCATAATTGTTTGATTTTTTTAGTGATTACTACACGAAACATTACGTCGCGTGCTGATACTATTAAATATTTAAGCGCCACAAATGTACGCTTTTTAATAATATGAAACAATAAAAAGCGAGAAAAATAACACTACTACCCTATAAATTCGCGCATTTTTGATGTACAACGAGCAGTTTGCACCGCTGTTTTCCGCCGTTTGCCTAATTATTCGTACCTTTGTACGATATATCAGATAGTAGCGGAGGTCTCCGACCTCCGCTACTAAAAAAACAAAAAACTCAAAGAATAATGCACAAACTCAGAACAATAGAAATGCAGCGTCTGTCGGTAGACGAGTTTCACGAGGCGAACAAGTTGCCGCTCATCGTGGTGCTCGACGACGTGCGCTCGCTCCACAACGTAGGCTCGGTGTTCCGTTCCTCCGACGCTTTCCGCGTAGAAGCCGTTTACCTCTGCGGCATCACCGCTACTCCGCCCCACCCCGAGATTCACAAGACGGCGCTCGGAGGCGAGGACTCCGTGACTTGGCGCTACTTCGAGACGGCTACCGAGGCGGTGGCAGAACTGCAGAAAGAGGGCGTTTTCGTCTATTCTATAGAGCAGGTGGAAGGCTCCACGAAGCTGCAGAACCTGCAACTGGACACCGACCGCCGCTACGCCGTGGTGTTCGGCAACGAGGTGAAAGGCGTACACCAGGAGGTGGTAGACCTTGCCGACGGATGTCTTGAGATACCGCAGTTCGGCACAAAACACTCGCTGAACGTCAGCGTGACGGCAGGCATCGTGATTTGGGAGGTTGCAAAGCAGTTCTTGGAAAGGCTTAAACTTTAAGTCTGTTTTAAAAAAAATATTCTTTGCTAACAACAATAAAAAACAATGCAAATTGTAGAAATACTAATTATTCTTACAATTTGCATTGTTTTTATTGTAAATACACAACTATATACATGCATCAATAATTGTAACTATTATCCAAAGTATAAATGGAGTCAATATTACAAATAAGTCACCTGAATATTTTTTAAAAGCTTTTTTATAACTTTCTGTCTCTTGCTTATGAGAATATATTAAAAAAATAGTACTGAAAACATATAGGAAAAAAAATATCCAAGTTATATAAATCATCCAACTAACTCTGCCTATATACGTTATTAATCCACTTATATAAAAAGAGAAACTAAATAATTCATGTAGCCTTTTCATTTATAATTACTTTTTATTAATACATTCACTAAAATCATATTTCTTCCAAAAGTACAAATTAAAAACAAATACCACAAACAGTATTTTTATTTTTTATAATTTCATAAGAAAACACAACAGATTATTTATAAGCATCTCACTATCTAATAATTATAACTCTATTTATTATTTTTTTCGTAACTTTGCAGCGTTATATCCACTTGAAACATACATAATTATATAAATGAAGAAACTTTTTATCGAGACATACGGCTGCCAGATGAACGTGGCAGACTCTGAAGTAGTGGCTTCCATTATGCAGATGGCAGGCTACGAACTGTGCGAGAACGAGGCAGAGGCTGACGCCATCTTCCTCAACACCTGCTCTATCCGCGAGAACGCAGAGAACAAGATATACGGACGACTTGAGACTCTGCACGCAGAGCAGAAGAAGGGACGCCAGCTCATACTCGGCGTGCTCGGCTGCATGGCTGAGCGTGTGCGCGAAGACCTCATACAGAACCACTTCGCCAACCTCGTTTGCGGTCCCGACTCCTACCTCAATCTGCCGGACATGATTGCGCAGTGCGAGAACGGACAGAACGCCATGAACATCGAGCTGAGCACCACCGAGACCTACCGCGACGTTGTGCCGCAGCGCATCGGCGGCAACCGCGTGAGCGGCTTCGTGAGCATCATGCGCGGCTGCAACAACTTCTGCCACTACTGCATCGTGCCTTATACTCGCGGACGCGAACGCTCACGCGACGTGGAGAGCATCCTGCGCGAGGTGCGCGACCTGCACGACCGTGGCTTCAAGGAGGTGACACTGCTCGGACAGAACGTGAACAGCTATGGTCTGACGCCTGCCGGAAAGCGCATCGAAGGCGGATGCTCGTTCGCCGAACTGCTGCACAAGGTGGCGCAGAGCGTGCCAGATATGCGCGTGCGCTTCACCACCTCGAACCCCGAGGATATGACCGACGACATTCTGTACGCCGTAGCCGAAGAGCCTAACCTCTGCAAGCACATCCACTTCCCGGCACAGAGCGGATCGACAAAGATACTGAAGCTGATGAACCGCAAGTACACACGCGAGCAGTACTTGGAGCGCGTGGAGGCTATACGCCGCATCATACCCGGCTGCGGACTCTCTACCGACCTCTTCGTGGGCTATCACGACGAGACGCCGGAGGATCACGCAGAGACGCTCTCGCTGGTGCGCGAGTGCCAGTTCGACTCGGCTTTCATGTTCAAGTATTCGGAGCGCCCGGGCACATACGCCGCAAAGCACCTGCCCGACAACGTGTCGGAGGAGGTGAAGATAGAGCGCCTCAACGAGCTTATAAGCCTTCAGACGGAGGTGAGCGCTGAGCAGAACCGCAAGGACATCGGCAAGACATTCGAGGTGCTCGTAGAGGGCTACTCGAAGCGTTCGCGCCAGCAGCTCATGGGACGCACCGAGCAGAACAAGGCTGTAGTGTTCGACAAGGGCACGTACCACATCGGCGACCGCGTGATGGTGAAGATTACGGACGCTACATCGGCTACGCTGCTGGGCACTATAGCCGAATAAACGTATGATGCAGAGAACAACGCATCATATACAGCAGACAACTAATATATCGCAAAACAACGCATAACCGCATAACGATATGAAAGAATTCCTACAGGTACTGAGGCGCTTCGTGCCGCCCTACAAGAAGTATATAGCGCTGACAGCCACGTTCAACATCCTGTCGGCTGTGCTCAACATCTTCTCCTTCGCAGCACTCATACCTATACTTCAGATTCTCTTCCGCACAGAAGGCGCGGGCAGCGCTACGCATCTCATGCCGTGGAGCTTCGACAACATAAAGGAGGTGCTGTCGAACAACGCCGACTACTACGTGACGCAGCTCATAGCCAACGTCGGACCGACCACTACCCTACTCGTCATCGGTCTGTTCCTCGCCTTCACCACGTTCCTCAAGACGGGTGCCTACTTCCTCTCGTCTGCCACCATCATTCCGGTAAGAACGGGCGTGGTGCGCGACATACGCAACCAGCTCTACCGCAAGATAACATCGCTGCCGCTGAGCTTCTTCTCAGACGAACGCAAGGGCGACATCATAGCGCGTATGACGGGCGACGTGCAGGAGATAGAGAGCTCGATAATGTCGTCGCTCGACATGCTCTTCAAGAACCCTATTCTCATCACGTTCTACTTCGGAGCGCTTATCTTCATCTCGTGGCAGCTCACGCTCTTCACCATCGTCTTCGTGCCTATCTTCGGATGGTTCATGGGCTTCGTGGGCAGAAAGCTCAAGAAGAAGTCTATCAAGGCGCAGTCGCTCTGGAGCGACACAATGTCGCAGGTTGAGGAAACACTCGGCGGACTGCGCATCGTGAAGGCGTTCTGCGCTGAGGAGAAGATGAACACACGCTTCTCTAACATCAACAACGAATACCGCGACGCCGTGCAGCGCGTGAACATTCGCCAGCAGATGGCTCACCCGATGAGCGAGTTCCTCGGCACGGTGCTCATCATCATCGTGCTCTGGGTGGGCGGCATACTGGTGCTCGACAACAAGATACTATCCGGTCCGTCGTTCATCTACTATCTCGTAATGCTCTACTCTATCATCAACCCTCTGAAGGAGTTCTCAAAGGCGAGCTACAACATACCGAAGGGTCTCGCCTCAATGGAGCGCGTAGACAAGATTCTGAAGGCTGAGAACACCATTAAGGAGCCTCTGCATCCGAAGCACATCGCTTCGTTCGATCATCAGATAGAGTTCCGCCACGTGTCGTTCCGCTACGGCGAGCAGTGGGTGCTGCGCGACATCAATCTCACTATAGAGAAGGGCAAGACCGTGGCACTCGTCGGACAGAGCGGTTCGGGCAAGTCGACACTCGTCGACCTCATTCCGCGCTACTACGACGTGCAGGAGGGCGAGGTGCTCATCGACGGCATCAACGTGAAGGACCTCGGCGTACACGACCTGCGTCAGCTCATCGGCAACGTCAACCAGGAGGCTATTCTCTTCAACGACTCGTTCCGCGGCAACATAACGTTCGGCGTCGAGAGCGCCACGCAGGAGCAGATTGAGCAGGCGGCGCGCATAGCCAACGCTCACGAGTTCATCATGCAGACCGAGCACGGCTACGACACCAATATCGGCGACCGCGGCGGACGTCTCTCTGGCGGACAGCGACAGCGCGTGAGCATAGCCCGAGCCATACTGAAGAACCCGCCCATACTCATCCTCGACGAGGCTACATCGGCGCTCGACACCGAGAGCGAACGACTCGTGCAGGACGCGCTGGAGCGCCTTATGAAGTCGCGCACGACGGTGGCTATCGCCCACCGCCTGTCTACCATCAAGAACGCCGACGAGATATGCGTAATGCACGAGGGCGAGATTGTAGAGCGTGGCACGCACGAAGAACTTATAGCGCTCGGCGGCTACTACAAGAAGCTGCACGAGATGCAGAAATAACTATTTTTCAAAATATCAACTATCAACAAAGCAGAGGTCACATCACTGTGGCCTCTGCTTTTTTTTACCCTAACAGTAGCGGAGGTGAAAGCCTCCGCAGCACCAAGCCAAATAGTTTCTACTAATAGCATTGCAGCTTGCGGCGGCGGCCAGAGACCGCCACTACTATTCAGTTTCAAATAATACAGGTTATCCACAATTTACAGAAAACTGTTGATAACTCTGTAATAAACTGACTCACAATAAATAATTATCAACAAACCTGTGTATAACTACGTTAGTTTACTGCATACAGGCAGGCTTCTAACAGGGTTATCCACAGGGTTTATCCACAGGTTATACTAAACAGGCAGCCTGTAGCAAAACCCAGAATCACGATGCCGTAGTCTCCTACTGTTAGATTTATGGGCAATTTCATAGTTTAGACACACACTATACGGAGAAGCAACAGGCATAAACCTGTCCAAACTGACAATATAGACAGACAACACCCTCCTACCAAACAACCGAGTTATCCACAATTTTCAACAACCTGTTGATAACTCCGTAACACACTAACTCTTAACATATTAGTATTAACAAACATGTTGATAAACCTGTTGGTTTGAGTCTACACATTCCTACTAATCAACCATACATCCTAACAATCTCTCATAATCTTACTAACAACAGCCAACATAACACTAACAACCGCTGCACATGTTATCAACAACTCCCAAGACAGGGCTATATTGAAAAACGCCTGCATTATTGTTGATAATGTTGATAACACAGGTAAAAGACTGATATACAATAAGAAGTTATCAACATATCCTGTTGGTTATGCTGTTAGTATTCAGACGAAACAAGGTTAAAATCAACATAAAACAGGACTTATATCAACATAGAACGAGCTTGATATCATATAAAAACCAGGTTTAGGCAGCATTAAACAAGACTGCAATCCACAAACCATCTTATTACCGTGAACTGGTAACGCTGTTACCGTTGCGCGGTAATAAAGTTACCGAACTGCGGTAATGATATTCTTGCTACGTGGTAATTCTATAGCACGACAAGGACTATAGCGAAGAAATACACGAGAAATCCACAAAACCTGTTGATATTGTTGATAACTGTTGTAAAGCACTGATAAACAACAGGAAGTTATCAACACACCTGTGGATAACTATGTTAGGATAATGGATTGAATAGCAAAACAATCTGTTTGCGAGTTTTGCCCCCTCCTACGATTAGTATTTCATCACTATTTATAACCTGGTTGCTAATATCCTACAACCGCCAGTGGTCATTCTCAAACCTGTTGATAACCTGTGAATAACCTACTAACAACTATGTTAACAACTCGGAGATTATCAACAGGTAAACAGGCGGAGTGGGGCAGATGTGGATAACTGTGTGCGTTATCAAATTAATATTCTAAAGTTTTCCACAGGTTTTTTAAAGAAAAAGATATAAACTTATTAACTTTGCAGGTGTAACGGCACTTTTGTGAATAACTCATGTATATCGTTCATTTTCAAAGAGAAGATATCAACACGACCTGTTGAGAGTCCTGTACCACATGTTAATAACGAAATAACCAAAGAAACAGGCGGAAAGTTTTCAACGTACTAACAGCATATCATACTCATATTCTTTTTCTTTTCTTTAAATAAAAAGAAATAAATATATAGATAGGTGTTGAGAAGTTGAAGGGGTGTTGTGGTGAGATGGTGAGATGGTGAGATGGTGAGATTTGAAAGCGGCGCCTGTTGGCCTTTCCAAACAGGGATGGAGTAGGGACAGGCGGCGAAAGCGTAGCAATACATGTTGAGTAAGGAAAGGCAGAATATGCCGCAATATAAAAAGAAACAATATTAAACAAAGATATATGAACAACGATTGGAAAGAGAAGGGTTACATCAACGAGCCGGTTGATGGATCCGTTGACTTGAAGAAGGAGATACGTCGCTTGTGTGAGGAGAAGGACGCTGTTGTGCTGGCTCATTATTATACGGTGGGCGAAGTGCAGGAGGTGGCCGACTTCATAGGCGACTCGCTGGCATTGGCGCGCAAGGCTGCAAAGACCGACGCGAAGATCATCGTGATGTGCGGCGTGCACTTCATGGCTGAGACATGCAAGCTGCTCTCGCCGGAGAAGAAGGTGCTCTGCCCCGACCTCACAGCCGGTTGCTCGCTTGCCGACTCGTGCAAGGCTGAGGACCTGAAGGAGTTCAAGGCGCAGCACCCTGGCTATAAGGTGGTGAGCTACGTGAACACTACGGCTGCCGTGAAGGCGCTGACAGATGTGGTTGTCACTTCGGGCAACGCGAAGAAGGTGGTGGACAGTCTGCCGAAGGACGAGAAGCTCATCTTCGGTCCCGACTACAATCTGGGCAACTATATCAACAGCGTGACGGGTCGCGACATGCTGCTCTGGAATGGTGGCTGCCATGTGCACGAGAAGTTCTCTGTAGAGGCAATCGTGAAGCTGAAGCAGGAGCATCCGAAGGCTGTAGTGATGGCTCATCTGGAGTGCAAGGCGCCGGTGCTCGCCGTGGCAGACGTGAAGGGCTCTACGGCTACGATGCTCAACTACGCCAAGGAGCACAAGGAGACGAAGGAGTATATCATCGCTACCGAGGCTGGCATACTGCACGAGCTGCAGCGCAACTGTCCCGACGTGAAGTTCTATCCGGTTCCGCCGGAAGTGTCTGAGGGTGGGGTAGGCTGCTCTTGCAACGAGTGCGAGTACATGAAGAAGAATACGCTGCTGAAGATATACAATACGCTGCGCTACGAGCTTCCGGAGGTGACGGTAGACGAATCTATCGCCAAGGATGCCGTTAAGCCGATAGAGCGCATGCTGGAGCTTTCCTAAGGTTTACTCCCAGGGGGTGCACTTGTCTCCGCTCGGCTTTGCCGCTTGCCAGAGCAAGAAGTGCACCAACCAAGCAAGAAGTGCACCAATATTAAATCCTCCCACAGATTTCACTCTAAGTTTGCAGAAGAATGCGACGCAGTCGCATAAACG
>NZ_JAHQUY010000162.1 GCF_019052365.1 Leyella stercorea | reverse complement strand
CGACAAGCCCATTGGCAGAATTAAGTATGCACTAAATTAATTCCGCCAACAGGTACTTTTTGTATTTTCACAAGGAAATCTCTCCACTTGGAGTTATCGTAGGTGTGGATGCCTCCTTTCTTTCCTTTTTGTGTAATAACAAGATAAGTTGTTGCCTCTGTGTACTCACGTCCGTTGAAGAAACGGAAGTACGCCTCAGAAAGAAAGGCTTTCTTACTACCTTTCTTCTTTTTGGCTGCAACTCTGCTCATATCAAAGTTTTTTCTGACAAAAACGTCCTGCTTGTGCAGGGCATATCCCTCTCCAAGCACCTGTATGACTGATGCCATGAGAGTTGTAAAATCATAATAGCTATCTGTGTCGGCTGAATATTTCTTTATCGGATTCTCCATTTCCAATACAGCCGAATAATCTCCTTTCTTGGTGTAGATGATTCCTTTGTTCTCTACATCCTCGACGCTGAAATAGATGTCCTCGAATATCTTGGCTCTTTTGCTACCAGTGCCAAATGCCCAAATGGAAAGAGCCATTCCTGAAAGGATGGAAACGAATACGAGTATAACAATAATAACAACCATATATATTAACTTTACATAAAAAATACATCAATATCGGGAAGAATGGGCAAAAATGAAAATGCCTGTAGGTGACTTCTTTGAGTGAAGTCCCTTGTGCTGCTTGATGAATGTCATAGCACCACCGAATCCCAAAATTGATGTTATCAAAACCAAACCAACTAAGAAGCCAAAGACGATGTAGCCTATAAGAAATGAAAGAAGACCTCCACCAACCGTGGCTGCTGCCCAATAAATGTATCTACCTCGAAGACCCAGAAATTCAAGGGGCTTTTGAAGCCCCTTGAATACTGGGTAATCAGGGTAATCGACCCTTTCTTCTGCCATAATCGACGATTACAAACCGAAGAATAATGGCAAACTCTGTGCAGCGGCGATGAGGAAGATACAAGCACCAACGATCATCATGATACTCTTCTTGACATCCTGCTCCTCGTTGTTCATCTTGATGTAAACAGAAATTGCACCGATGATGGCAACGATACCTGCCAAGGCATAGCAAAGATTAGTAACGACAGGCACATACTTCTTCAAAGAGTCAGTTGAAGTCGTAATAGCCTTAATACCAGCCTCGGTATTCTGGGCAAATGTAGAAACGGTGAATACGAGCAAGAATGCTGCAACCATTGCCACACGAGGGTTCTTTACCAAAGACTTTGCCTTCTTGAAGGCTACGGCTGCCGCTCCCTGAGCATAAGCCGTGAACTTTACAATTGTTTGATTCATTTGTTGTCTAAAATATATGTAAATTAAACCCAAATCGGTCATTAGGATTTCTCTGTGTCGTACGGCAAAGAGAAATC
>NZ_JAHQUY010000161.1 GCF_019052365.1 Leyella stercorea | reverse complement strand
CGAACAGACCCACAAATTGGTCATTTGTCGTAACGGTCAGCCCCTTGATGGTATGACCGCCACCGTCGAAGGTGCCAGTGTATTTGTTGCTGTAGCCTGTGCCTATCGGCGTCCATTCTTTGCCCGTCAGGTCAATGTCTTTGTCGAGGGTAATGTTAATGTCGGTCTTACCTCCGTTCACTAATTCGGCTACATTCATCAGGCCATCGGCGGAGGTTACGGTGTAGCTGCCGTCGCTCTCTATGGTATAGCCCAGGTCTTTTGCCGCTGCGAGGGAGATGGTGTAGGTATATTCACCGCCCGCCTGCCAGTCGGTAGCATTCTTCATCTTATAAACGAAGGTCTTGCCGTTAGTGAATGTGCAGGTAATGAAGGTCGTTCCAGTTGCCACACTTTGCGGGGCTACAATGGCGGTGTAGGTGTTGCTGCCCTTGTCATACGGGGTGATTATATCCGGGTTGTCGCCTTCGGTGGAGAGACCCGTCAGCTTCACGGATGCCAGCCCCTCGGTGTAGTCCGTCAGAACGATGGTCACCCGCGCCGTGCGGTGGGTGAAGCGGAGCGTGGGGCTACCGTAGGTCACCGTCTGCCCGTCGGCTACGATGAGGTCGCTGCCCTCAAAGTCTTTTTGGGCACTTTGGTTGGCTTTTACCTTTACCGCAGGCGGAGTTGTCTCGCCAGCGGTGTAGGGCCACCACGCTGTGACGGTGATGTCGTTGTGGTTGGTCCAGTAGTACGGGTCGGTGGAGGTCAGCGTGGCGCTGGTGAGATCGACGGTGGAGGGCGTCACGTTGTACGTCTTCACCGTGCCGTCCATCAGGACTGCCACGCTCTGCACACCCTCCCAATTGCCATCCACAGGGGCACGGGTGCCGGCGATGGCTGTCGCGGCGGGATTCAGCACCGTGGCGGTGAAGACGATGGGGGTGCCTTCCGCCCCTTCCGGTAGGAAGCCCGCTTCGTCCTGCGTGCAGGCGGCGAGTGAGAGGGCGAGCGCTGCAAGTGCAAAAAATCTTATCCTCATAATATCTGTTATTTTATTACTCTGGTTGTTTCCGTTGCGGGCAGAACTTTTCCGCCCGACGGTTTACTGCTTCATCAAGGTAGGCAATGCTCCTTTAAGTTCGTAACGCCACCTTGAGCCTGCGTTCTGCAAGGCGGTGTTCATGGCATCGACGGCTTTCTGCCAGGTAACGACAGAGCCGTCCACCTTCGTGGCTCCGGTGCTTTCCCTATTGTAGCCGATGCCTTGTTCATGATTGTTCTTCCAATAGCCGGCGGTCACGGTGGTGTAGTTATTTCCCAAAAAGCCGCCGATATGTACTTTGCCAGTGCTACTACCCGTACTGGTTACGTTGCCCGTGGCATAGCAGGCAAGGAGG
>NZ_JAHQUY010000160.1 GCF_019052365.1 Leyella stercorea | reverse complement strand
GTATTTCAATTAATTCAAAGAGCGATTAGTCCACTTTAACGGGACAGTAGTGTTATTAAATATAAAAACAAATTTATCAAAAAAAATAGTAAAACAACGAAAGGCAATATTGTTTTTATTAAATTTTAAGATAAGAGGATTTTGTTAGAGTCAGATGGATTTGGGTATATAAAAAGAGGGTGTGCATAACTCAATTAATGCGGGCTGAAAGCCCAATAATCACATAGCCCCTTCGGGACATGCCACTTGTGAGTTTTGACACACACTTTTTATAAGTGATAATTACAACTCATAGAGCAAACTTTCTGCAGATTGAAGTTTACGCTTTCCGTCAATGGCTTCCTTTACCTCCGTCAAAGCGTTTCTGAGTTCTTTCATCAAGTCGCGCGGTGCATCAATGGTATCACTTCCATCATCTGGTAAAATGCGGAAACTGCCAGCACGCGATTTTAGGACTACGTGCTCTCCTGCTTTTGCCAAATTCAGATACTTTGTCTGATTAGTGCGAAAGTCTCTTGTGCTAACTACAACCATAGTTCAATATATTTTTTTACGATGCAAAGAAAGTGCAAACCGAGAGCAATGAAGTTCACTTCAATTGCCGAGGTGCAGCCTTTCTTATGTAAAGATACGCTTTTTTATTGAAAAAATAATCGAAATGGTAGCCAATTAACATTATTTGATAACCAAACTACATATACACCTCTACCCCATTCACCTCAAATATGCACACATCGCGAAGCTGCCGGATCTCGTTAGAGTCCTGCAGCTTCATTCGTCTTGTGCCGCAGAAGAATCGTAGCGGAGTGAGATGTTCATCAGTGTGAGTATCCCGTTTATTTTACTTCCACAAAGGTTCGCCCTCCCAATTAGTTGGAAATCCCATAGCAGAAACATCTACATTGCTGTGCTCACCAAGAAGTTTCTTCAACCTTAGCGTAAAATCATTATAAGGGCGTATCACATCCAGTAAATACTTAAGATAACATAACTGCGAATAAAGCTTATCGTAGTTGGCAATAGGAGGTGTGACCCATTTGCCACGCAAAGGAGTGGTCATTTGAGGTTTAATAGGGAACTTCCTGTTCCAAACTCGTGAGTGGTGGGCGAGGTAGTTTCTTAACACAACAGCACTTTTATTCTATGGCTTTGTTTCTATCCGCAATGATAAGACCACGCGATGCCAACAAATCAAGGATTTCAGAATAGTCTAAGGGCTGTTTTGAATATTTCATAAACATATAAAAAGTAAAAGTCCCACCCTGGTTCGCTGTTCTATGGGAAGCGTGGTGGGAACTGTTGCTGCAAATTTAGGCATTATTCTTCAAAGTTCCTAATGTTTTTGCAATTATTTGTTTTTGTTGAGGTGTTGTTGTGGTGAGATGGTGAGATTTCTATGTTGAGGTGGTG
>NZ_JAHQUY010000159.1 GCF_019052365.1 Leyella stercorea | reverse complement strand
AAGTCCTTGGCAGTATAGTCTTGAAGTATTTCAAGGCATACCGCCAAGGATTTTTATTGCCGTGCCATAGTTGGAGGAAGTTAGTCTGAGGTACGAGGACTGTTTTTCTGCGACGACGGCTGACTTTTATATAGAAGTTGCATACCGTATTGACAGCTTAAAGTCGTTTGAACTGACACTTTGACATAATAAAATACCCCAAATATAATAGGCATGATGTTTGTAATGTTTATAAATGAATTTTGAATGATACGACTCAGCCAACAGTCCCGACTAAGCCGCAGAGGATTAAAAGGGACTTAAAACAATATATATATGAGTACTGAAACAAGTGTTAAATCTGTATCGCGCGAGGCACCATCAATCTATGCAATCCAGCAAGGTTCGGCATATTTGAAAGTTGGTGACGTAGGTGATTCTGTTCTTACATGTAGAGGTTTGCTCAATCAAAAAGGCTATTCCTGCAATTTGACAAGCGAAACTTATGATTCAGTTTTGAAGAGTGTTGTCGCAAAATTCCAAAAAGATTTCGGATTGACCAGCGACGGATTGTTGGGACAGTCAAGTTTAGCTGTCTTACAGGACAATGTGAGTGATACAGAATGGCTAGTTGACGGTGTTGTGAATATTACAGCAGGAAAATTGGCTCGTATGGGTTTCGGTAAGGAAGTTTTAAAACCAGCCAATGTTACGGCTCTGAATGAGGTATGTAACCGTTACCACATTACTTCTAAGACCAAAGTCAGACACTTTCTGGCCCAAGGTTTTGTTGAGACGGACAAAGGAAGAACCTTTACTGAGTACATTTATGTGCCAGGAAAGACCAAAAGTGAATATGATAAGCAGTACCAACGATATGCACCATACTGTGGTGGAGGCTTTATGCAATTGACTTGGAAGGACAATTACACTGCATTCTACAATTACATGAAAGATACGCTGAAGGTTACTGATGAGGAGATAAAATCTCCAGCGGAATATGCCACTCAGCATGTTGCTAAGAATTATACCTTTGAGAGTGCAGGTTGGTATTGGGATGTGTTCAAAGATATTAATACCAAAATATCTCAATGGGCTTCTTTATCAGCAGACGCAACTGTTACAAAGGTTACGCAAGAGATTAATGGTGGGACAAATGGCTTGCAAGCAAGAAAGGATGCATATGCAAAATCAAAGAAGATATTTAAATAGACAAAATGGAGGTGTGCCAAACTTGGCACACCTCTTGTTACTATTCATTATGATATTGGTTATACCAATATCGTGTATATCATGCCAACAAAATAAGCGTGTTGTACCAATAAGTAAGCATAATGACAGTATTCATGCCAAGATTCCTAACGATACATCATTGATTCATAGCGATACATCATTGGAGGGAAAAAAAATCCATATAGATAATACTGTCATTATGCTTACTTAT
>NZ_JAHQUY010000158.1 GCF_019052365.1 Leyella stercorea | reverse complement strand
GGAAGAACGGAAGTTCATGCTTGTGTGTCATCTTGTAGAGACTGCTCTTTGATATGCCCATGAATAAGGCTGCTTCCTCCAGTGTCAATACTTGCTTGGCATCACGGAGAAGGTTCTCCATTATCCCAATGCGGTGCTCATGTGACTCTACCTTCAAAAGAAGAGTCTCGGTATCGATAGTTTTGTTCATTATCCTGTAATTTAATTGTTTGTGATTTGTTGTACTGCTTGTTTTGGAAGTGTAGTCCCCCAAGGCAGAGAGAAATCCCTGCCCGAAAAACGGGGACTACAAAAGTGAATTTAACTGGTTGTTATCCTGAAAAGTTCTGTTTACTTGTTATCCTGTAAAAAAGTTATTCTGCGTGGATGGGTGTTGGTGGCTGCTGTCCGCTTTGTCCTCGGTATCTGCTTGTTCTCTTCACGCTGTTTGCGACCTCGAAAGGCTTTCTTCATATTGTCAACAGCCTTGACCTTTTCATGCGTCAGCACATCAGCATAGATGGCGGTGGATTTGAGTGACTTGTGTCCCATCAGCTTCTTGGTAGTCTCAATGTTGCCGGTAACCGCCTGCACCAAAATTCCGAATGTATGTCGGGCACAGTGAAAAGAGATATTCTTCTCAATGCCCACCTTTTTAGCTATCCTTTTAAGGGCTGCATCCACATTAGCCTTGGCAGGAAGGTGAAACACAAAATCATCATTGCCTTTGGGTGGCATCCATGACAAGGCGGTATTGCCGATTGGTACGGCATTGAGAGCCTTTGTTTTCTTTTGGACGATTACAAGCGTGTTCGTTTCCTTGTTTCTCTTGATGTCACTCCACCGCAGAGCCTTGATGTCGCTGATACGAAGTCCTGTCAGACAGGCGAAACCGAAAGCCTTTTGTGTCTCTGCAACTCCTGGACTTCTCTCATCTGAAGCCATGAACCTTTTCAGTTCATCGGGAGTGAGATACTGCTTATGTGATGACTTTGGCTTGGGAAAGATGTCAGACTTCTCCAACTGGTAGAAAGGGTTAGCCTTCAACTTACCGAACTTGACCGCCTTGTTGAACACCGCCACTATGCGCTGTTGAACATTGTGAAGGGAGCCTTTACACAAAGGCTTGGCTTCAACTCGTACATACTTCTGTGGTACATAGTCGTTCTTCAGCCAAAGGAAGAAAGCCTTGAACCATGCCTTGTCGAACTTCCTCAGAGTGATGTGAGGTCTGCGCTTGTTGGCAAGGAACTCGCTCATTAGGTATTTCAGATACTTTGACTGGTCAACAATAGCCTTGGAGTAGTCTGTATTGTCGCTCATCCAGTCGATGTAGGTCTGGATCCAGTCCAAGACTTCGGGAGACTCGTCATTGGGGATTTCCTTCACAATCATCAAGTGACCTACCTCTGGGATGGTCTCTGGATGAAGAATACGCTCTGCCCTTATCTGGTGAGCACGTTGCAATG
>NZ_JAHQUY010000022.1 GCF_019052365.1 Leyella stercorea | reverse complement strand
CTACGCCCTTGGCATAGGAAGGCCTAAGAAGGCTTAGTGAGGCTTAGTTTCTTAGTGAGGCTTAGCTTCTTAGTGGGGTTTAGCTTCTTAGTGAGGCTTAGCTCTCAATGCAAGCTTTAGAAGAACTTGATCTGCTCGCCCTTCAGCTCGCTGAGGAGCATGTTTGCGAGGCGTGATGTGCCGAGGCGGAACCACTTGTTGGTGAGCCACTTTTCGCCCAGAACCTCCTTGACGATGGTGTAGTAGGTGATGGCATCCATAACGGTATTGATGCCGCCAGCGGGCTTGAAACCTATCTGTATGCCCGTTTCATCGTAGTATTCCTTGATAGCCTGGCACATAACGTATGCAGCCTCCGGAGTAGCGGCAGGCTCCAACTTACCGGTAGAAGTCTTGATGTAGTCGGCACCAGCGTACATGGCGAGGATAGACGCCTTCTTGATGTTAGAAGCGGTCTTGATAGCGCCAGTCTCGAGGATAACCTTCATGGCTACGTCCTCGCCGCAAGCTGCCTTCTGCTCCGAAATCTCGTCGCAAACACCCTCATAGTCGCCCGAGAGGAACTTGCCAACCGGCATCACGATATCAATCTCTGTAGCGCCGTCAGCCACAGCGAGCGATGCTTCTGCCACCTTCACCTCGATACGAGCCTGAGAAGAAGGGAACGAGCCGCTAACGCAGGCAATCTCTACGCCGTCTACCTCCAAAGACTCTGCAACGGTCTTTGCGAAGCACGGATATACGCAGATGGTAGCCACGTGGGGCAGTTCGGGATACTCGTTGTCGAAGTCGTTCACGCGCTCTGTAAAGGCGAGTACGCTTGTCTCAGAGTCGGTGGTCTTGAGGGTAGTGAGCTCGATGCTGCCGAAGAGGAACTTTTTCACTTCCTCTGTGTCGTTCTGCGGCACCTTCTCAGCGATAATCTTGCGTACAGCCTCGCGAACAGCGTTGTCGTCGAGGTCGGTGTTGTACTTTGCGAGAGCCTCGTCGTACTTGCTCGGCTCCTGCTTATTTGCCTCCTGGTCGTGGAGGATAACGTCTTTAATGATTCCCATTGTTGTTAATATGTTTTGGTTTGTTGTTCTTTTCTAATTACTAAGCCTTTCTAAGCCTTGGGTAGAGGTTGTTTTATTGCTTTAGCTTGGGGTTGTTCTTGTGGCGATCCTTGTCGCGTTTGGTCTTTTTCTCGAAGCTCTTCTGCAGCGCATCCGTGAGGTCTACGCCAGTCTGATTAGCCAGGCAGATAAGAACCCACAAAATATCCGCCATTTCTTCGGACGGATCGTGCGATTCGCCCTCCTTGAAGCTCTGGTCGCCGTAGCGACGAGCCATGATGCGAGCCAGTTCGCCCACCTCTTCTGTGAGGCAAGCCATGTTGGTCAGTTCTGAGAAATAGCGCACGCCGTACTCCTTTATCCAACGGTCTACAGCCTCTTGTGCTTCTTTTATTGTCATATCGTTATATGTGATGTTATATCTCCAACGACTGTCCCATAAGCTTCATGTATAGTGAATATACAAGCAAAATGGCGAATGTCGCGATGAAACAAATACGGAATTCTTAATAGCCTATTCCTTGTTCTTCGTGTCCATGCAGATGGTTACTGGTCCGTCGTTCAAAAGCTCTACCTTCATGTCTGCTCCAAATTCGCCCGTTCCCACCTGCTTGCCGATTGCATCGCTCAGTTTGCGGCAGAATTCCTCGTAGAGCGGCACGGATATCTCGTGACGAGCCGCGCGGAACCATGATGGTCGGTTGCCCTTTTTGTATGAAGCGTAGAGCGTAAACTGGCTAACCACCAACGCCTCGCCCTCCACATCTACGAGCGAACGGTTCATTACGCCGTTCTCGTCGTCGAAGATGCGTAGTGCTGCCACCTTCTTCACGAGCCAGTCTACGTCCTCAGACGTGTCGGCTTCCTCCACGCCGAGTAGCAGAAGGAGTCCGTTACCGATAGATGATTTGATGTTGCCGTCAATGGTTACTGATGCGTGCTGCACGCGCTGTATTACTGTTCTCATTTCTTGTCTCTGATAGGGTAGTATTGTTATCGTTCGCAGGGCGTTTCCAGCTCTGCAAAACTATGAAATTATCTTCTACAAAGTTAATACAAATACTTGAAATCTGCAATTATTTATCGAAATGCTCTGCTATAAGCTTTGCTTTTGCTGCGCCAATCACTTCTGTAAGCTCCTCCACGCTTGCCTCACGTATGCGTTTCAGGCTCTTGAACGCCTTCAGAAGAGCGTCGCGTGTTGCCGGACCGATTCCCTTTATGTCGTCCAATTCGCTGTGCAGGGCGTGCTTCGATCGCTTGTCGCGGTGGAACTGTATAGCATAGCGGTGCACCTCGTCCTGTATCTGCGTCAGAACATGGAACAGTTCGGAGTTTGTCTTCAGCGCGATGGTCTGCGGCGGATTGCCGTAGAGCAGTTCGTTGGTGCGGTGGCGATTGTCCTTTGCGAGTCCGGCGATAGGGATATTAAGCCCTAATTCGCCCTCCACAACCTCTCTCACGACACTCATCTGTCCCAATCCACCGTCGGTAATAATCAGGTCGGGCAGGGCAGCGTTCTCCTCAATCATGCGCGAATAACGGCGTCTAACCACTTCCTGCATCGAAGCATAGTCGTCAGGTCCCACGACGGTCTTGATATTATACTTGCGATAGTCCTTCTTCGACGGTTTCATGCCCTTGAACACCACGCAGCCAGCCACTGCATCCGTACCCGATATGTTCGAGTTGTCGAAGCATTCTATATGATAAGGCAGTTTTTCGAGCTGCAGTTTCTGCTGCAATTCCTTCATAAGGCGCGTCTGCTTCTGTTCTGGATTGAGCTTTTCGGTCTGCTTCAAGCGATCGAACTTATACTGCTTGCAGTTCATCTCGCCCAACTCCAGCAGATGTTTCTTGTCGCCGCGTTGCGGCACGAAGAACTGCGCATCGTTCAGCGTCCACTCCATCTCGAACGGCACAATAATCTCCTTCGCCTTGCTCTTGAACCTCTCCCTGATCTCTGGAATCGCAGTAAGCAGCAACTCCTGGTCGGTTTCATCGAGCTTGCGCTTGTATTCGAACGTGAAACTCTGGTTTACGGCGCCATTCTTAACGTGTATATAGTTGATGAACGCCGTGCGGTTAGCCTCGTCGTCCACAATAGTGAACACATCCACGTCGGCGATGGTATGGCTCACAACTTCGCTCTTGGCGCAGAAACTCTCTATAAGCAGGTACTTCTGCTTCAGTTCTTCCGCCTCTTCAAACTTCAGTTCGGCGGCTTTCTGCTGCATCTGCTCGAAAACATGCTTAGAAAGCTCGCGTGTGTTTCCTTTCAGAATCTCGCGAGCCTGAGCGATAGACGCCTGATAGTCCTCCAACGACTGCTTTCCGCAGCACGGCGCCTTGCAGTTGTGAATGTGATACTCCAGGCACGGCTTGTACTTGCCCTGTTCGATGCCCTCCTTCGTGATTATCTGTCGGCATGTGCGCGGTTTGTAGAGTTTATGAATCAGTTCGAGCACGGCGAACATGCTGCCTGTGTGAGAGTAGGGACCGAAGAACGTGCCGAACCGCTTGTTCACCTGTCGCGTCTTGAACACACGCGGCAGATACTCGTTCGTGATGCAGATGCTCGGATACGTCTTGCCGTCCTTCAGCAGCACGTTGTAGCGTGGGTTGTACTTCTTTATAAGACTGTTTTCGAGGAGCAGGGCGTCCTCCTCCGTGTTCACCACCGTATAGCTTATGTCCTCAATCTTCGACACAAGCACCTTGGTCTTGAACCTGTCCACCTCTTTATGAAAATAGCTCGACACACGCTGCTTCAAGCGTTTCGCCTTGCCTACATATATGATGGTGTGTTCGGCATCGTAGAACTGGTAGCTGCCAGGTTTATCCGGCATGTTAAGCACGATGTTCTTCAACCGTTCGATGCGCTTTTCGTTTTCTTCCTTTGTCATATAACTTGCTTGAAACTAAGTGTTTTGCTTTGTTTTGTTTCACGTGGAACTTAAAAGGCTATGGCGCATGCCATAGCCTTTAGTAGTGTATTCTTGTATTGTTGGTGCAGCTCTCAGGGGGTGCACTTGTCTCAAGTGCACCAAACAAGTAGGAGTGCGCCAATCAAGTAGGGGCTCACATATTGCTTTGTTGGTGCAGCTGAGACAGCTGCACCCCCTTTAGAATGCTGTTTTGCTTGTTGGTGCAGCTCTCAGGGGGTGCACTTGTCTCAAGTGCACCAACCAAGTAGAAAGTGCACCAATCAATGGAGGTTTCTAATAGTTTGGTTGGTGCAGCTGAGACAGCTGCACCCCCCTTTAGAGTGCTGTTTTGCTTGTTGGCGCAGCTCTCAGAGAGTGCATCCCTTGGGTTTAAATCTTGATGAGCGATGTTATCTCGATGTCTTCGTCGAAACCTTCGCGACCATTGAGTCCTTCGTTAACGAGTTCGATGATGAAGTTGGCGTAAACCTTCTTCGGATGGAACTTCTTAACGAGGTTGCATGCAGCCTTCATGGTTCCGCCTGTGGCGAGGAGGTCGTCGTGCAGCAAAATAACGTCGTCTTCACCGATAGCATCCTTGTGAATCTCGATGGTGTCCTTGCCATACTCCTTAGCGTAGCTTTCCTGTACTGTGTCGCAAGGCAGCTTGCCCGGCTTGCGGCAGAGTACAACGCCAGCGCCGAGACGCAGGGCGAGAGCAGACGACATAACGAAGCCGCGCGACTCGATGCCTACGATTTTGGTGATGCCCTTGTCCTTGTACAGATCGTACATCTCGTCGCAGATTTCCTGCAGACACTCGTTGTTCTTGAATAGAGTAGTGACGTCACGGAAGTTAACTCCCTTCTTTGGCCAATCTGGTATGCAACGCAGATTGTCAAGCAATAGTTTGTTGTTCATTTTCAGATATTTAATTGTTGTTTGTTTATTCAATAGTTTCACGTGAAACGAAGCGACTCTTATCGTTTCATTAGCACCAAGAGCACGTTGATGTCGCTGGGCGAGACGCCGGGGATGCGCGATGCCTGTCCGAGTGTTTCGGGATTGATGCGAGTTAGCTTCTGTCTGCCTTCGGTAGAAATCTCGTGTAGCTCTGCGTAGTTGAAGTGACCCTTTATGTGTATGTCCTCCAGTCGGTGCATCTTCTCAGCCACGAGTCGTTCGCGTTCGATGTATCCCTTGTACTTTATCAGAATCTCCGCCGCTTCTACTATCTCCGCCTGTCGTGCGTCGTTGGTCTGCAGCGCCTCCTGTAGGGTAGGGATAGCCGAGGCAAGCTGCTCTAAGCTCAGTTGCGGTCGTGCTACAAGGTTCGATATAGTGGTGCCGAACTGCATCGGTGTTGTTCCGAAACGTTCGAGTGCATCGTTTATGTCGCGCGGTTTCACGTTCGTCTGATCGCAGTAGCGCACGATGCGCTCTATCTCCGTCTTCTTCTTCAGCCAGTGGTCGTAGCGTTCGCGCGAAGCTATGCCCAGATTGTACGCTTTCTCCGTAAGACGAGCGTCGGCGTTGTCCTGGCGCAGCAGAATGCGGTACTCGGCGCGCGAGGTGAACATACGGTACGGTTCGTCAACGCCCTTAGTGGTGAGGTCGTCGATGAGAACGCCGATATACGCCTCGTCGCGTTTCAGGACGAACGGGTCGGAGCCGCCGCAATAGAGCGCTGCGTTCACGCCCGCCATCAGTCCTTGTCCGCCCGCCTCCTCGTAGCCCGTCGTTCCGTTCACCTGTCCGGCGAAGAACAATCCGCTGACGATCTTCGATTCCAACGACGGCTTCAGTTGTGTAGGGTCGAAGTAGTCGTACTCTATGGCGTAGCCCGGTCGGTAGACGCGTATGTCGCGGAACGCCGGTATCTTCTTCAGCGCCTCGAGCTGCACCTCCATCGGCATCGACGACGAGAAACCATTAAGGTACATCTCGTTTGTGTCCTCGCCCTCCGGCTCCAGGAACAGCGGATGCTGGTTCTTGTCGGGGAAGGTCATGAGCTTCGTCTCGATTGACGGGCAGTAGCGCGGTCCGGTAGACTGTATCTGTCCGTTGTAGAGTGGGGAGTCGGCGATGGCTGCGCGCAGCGTGTCGTGCACCTCCTTATTGGTGTATGTCGTCCAGCAGGGCAACTGTTCGAGATGTCTTGGCGCCGTCATATAAGAGAATCCGTGATAGTCGGTCTCGCCCGGCTGCTCCTCCATATCCTCGAAGTGAACGGAGCGGCGGTCGATGCGCACCGGTGTGCCGGTCTTCATTCGTGCTGCTGTTATGCCGTGTCGAGTGATGCTCTCGGTGAAGTGGAGCACCGCAGGCTCTGCGCATCTGCCTCCTGGCACCTTACGCTTGCCCACGTGCATGAGTCCGTTGAGGAATGTTCCGGCTGTTATCACTACTGCCTTTGCTCTGAGCGTGACGCCCCACACCGTCTCTACGCCCACCGCCTCGCCGTTCTCTACGATCAGCTCGCAGGCTTCGTCCTGCCAGATGTCGAGGTTGTCGGTGTGGTCGAGTTGTGTGCGCCATTCCCAGATGAACTTGCCGCGGTCGCATTGCGCTCTCGGGCTCCATACTGCCGGTCCCTTTCCGCGGTTGAGCATGCGGAACTGTATTGATGTGGCGTCGGTGACGAGTCCCATCTTGCCGCCGAGTGCGTCAATCTCGCGCACTATCTGTCCTTTTGCTATTCCGCCGACGGCGGGGTTGCAGCTCATCTGCGCCAGTTTGTTCATGTCCATCGTCACGAGGCATGTCTTTGCGCCCATGCGTGCTGCGGCTGCTGCCGCCTCGCATCCGGCGTGTCCGCCTCCGATGACGATTACGTCGTATTTCAAAATCATATATTGTTGCGTTGTTTGCTGTTGTTTTTTGCTGTGGATGTTTCTGCTGTGGATATTCTCCCACGGATTTCACAGATCTACACAGATGTTGGTGCCTCTTAGGGGGTGCACTTGTCTCAAGTGCACCAACCGAGTAAGAAGTGCACCAACCGAGCGAATGTGCCTGTCTGCTTTGTTGGTGCAGCTGAGACAGCTGCACCCCCTATAGCAGCTCCACGGAACTCACTCTTGCTTAGGATGTAGTCCCACGGAATTCACGGAATTCACAGAATCTCTTGCTTGGGATGTAGTCCCACAGAATCGGATCTACACAGAATGTTAGAGCGTGTTTCTCCCCGAATTCAGAATTCGCAGAAGTTTTGTGTGCGCTTAGTCAGTAGCGGAGGTCTCCGGCCTCCGCCGCAGCAAGAGTGGGTTCTGTGAGCAGTTTCGCACCCTGCCTTTCTGTGAGTTCTGTGCAATCTGTGGGAGATGTTTTTCGTAGGCATAGCAAGCTGTCGTGATGAACTGTATGTCATGTTGCTATGGCTACGGCAGGAATGCCGTAGCCTCCTACGATTAGCACTGCCCGTATTAGTCGTTTGCTCGGTTGGTGGCGTGGGTATGACAGGGATGCCATACCTTCCTAATCTGTGAGCATCTGTGCCTATCTGTGGGCGGCACATCTCCGCCAGACGGTTCTGTGTGTTCCGCGTATTCTGTGGGAATACTCTCTCCGCTTGCTCGGTTGGTGCAGCTGAGACAGCTGCACCCCCTATAGCAGCTCCCACGGAACTCACTCTTGCTTAGGATGAGTCCCACGGATTTCACAGATCTACACAGATGTTGGTGCCTCTTAGGGGGTGCACTTGTCTCAAGTGCACCAACCGAGTAAGAAGTGCGCCAACCGATCTAATGTGCCTGTCTGCTTTGTTGGTGCAGCTGAGACTGCTGCACCCCCTGAGCTGCTCCCATGGAACTCACTCTTGCTTGGGATGTGGTCCCACAGATTTCACAGATCTACACAGATGTTGGTGCCTCTTAGGGGGTGCACTTGTCTCAAGTGCACCAACCGAACAATAAGTGCACCAACCGAACAATAAGCGCACCAACCGAGTAAGAAGTGCACCAACCGAGCGAACGTGCCTGTCTGCTTTGTTGGTGCAGCTGAGACAGCTGCACCCCCTGCTGGATACCGTTCGCCGCCCGATCGGATACCGTTCGCCGTCCGATCAGATTCCGTCCGCCGTCCGGTCGGATTCCGTCCGCCGCCCGATCGGATTCCGTCCGCTGTCCGACGACTTGGTGTGAGGAAGTAAACCGTGAAGATTGCGCTGCAATACACAGTGGGTTTACGCCGTGCATCCTTTTATGTTCGCAAAATTAAGAAATAAAATCGATTTTTGATGTGAAATAATTTGATTTATCATCAATTTTCAGTATTTTTGCAACTTGAAACGATGTGGCTCTACCTATTAAATAGTATACGCGCGAAGAGACACCCTAAAAAACTATACGCAGACCCCCTCCGAGCGCCCCACGACTACTAACGGAAAGCCCTCCGCAACGCCCCTTTGACGAACCATAAAATATCAATAATTTTATCATTTAATAATTTAAATTTCAAATCATTTATGTGGTTAATCAATTCATCAATCGGTAGAAAGGTAGTGATGGCCATCACCGGCGTCGCACTTGTTCTATTCCTGACATTCCACATGTCAATGAATGTTGTCGCTCTCTTCTCAGGAGAAGGTTACAACATGATTTGTGAGTTCCTTGGCGCCAACTGGTATGCCGTAGTAGCAACAATCGGTCTTGCAGCCCTCTGCGTTCTCCACTTCGTTTACGCCTTCTGGCTCACGATGCAGAACCGCGCAGCCCGTGGCAATTCTCGTTACGAGGTTACAGCAAAGCCTAAGAGCGTTGAGTGGGCATCGCAGAACATGCTCGTTCTGGGTATCATCGTAGTGCTCGGTCTGTTGCTCCACCTCTTCAACTTCTGGTACAACATGATGTTCGCAGAGCTTCTCGGTTTCGAGGGCATCCATGGTCCGGCAGACGGTTTCGAGTGGATCAAGGAGACCTTCCAGAACCCAGTATTCGTAGTGCTCTACATCGTATGGCTCGTAGCCCTCTGGTTCCACCTCTCACATGGTATCTGGAGCGCAATGCAGACATTCGGCTGGAACGGCAAGGTATGGTTCAACCGTTGGAAGGTGATCAGCCAGGTTTACTCAACCCTGCTCGTCCTCGGCTTCCTCGTAGTAGTAGTATTGTTCGCCCTTGGTTGCGCACCGAGCCTCTGCTGCTAATTCAAAATTCAAAAATCAAAATTCATAATTCATATTATGGCTAAGACAATTAATTCAAGAATCCCTGAAGGCCCAGTGGCCGAGAAGTGGACCAACTATAAAGCTCACCAGCGTCTGGTGAACCCCAAGAACAAACTCAAGCTCGACATCATCGTTGTAGGTACAGGTCTTGCAGGAGCTTCTGCAGCAGCCAGCCTCGGCGAGATGGGTTTCCGCGTTTTAAACTTCTGCATCCAGGACTCACCGCGTCGCGCTCACTCTATCGCCGCTCAGGGCGGTATCAACGCAGCTAAGAACTATCAGAACGACGGCGACTCAGTATACCGTCTGTTCTACGACACAGTGAAGGGCGGCGACTACCGTGCACGCGAGGCTAACGTATACCGTCTGGCAGAGGTGTCAAACGACATCATCGACCAGTGCGTAGCCCAGGGCGTACCATTCGCACGCGAGTACGGCGGCATGCTCGCCAACCGTTCGTTCGGTGGTGCTCAGGTGTCACGTACATTCTACGCTAAGGGTCAGACCGGCCAGCAGCTCCTCCTCGGTGCCTACTCAGCACTCTCTAAGCAGGTGAGCACGGGCCGCGTACAGCTCTACACACGCTACGAGATGGAAGACGTAGTAATCGTAGACGGCCGCGCACGCGGTATCATCGCTAAGAACCTCATTACCGGCAAGCTCGAGCGCTTCTCGGCTAACGCCGTAGTAATCGCTACCGGCGGTTACGGCAACGCATACTTCCTCTCTACAAACGCTATGGGTTGCAACTGTACAGCAGCCGTTCAGTGCTACCGTAAGGGCGCTTACTTCGCTAACCCTTGCTACGTACAGATCCACCCGACATGTATCCCCGTACACGGCGACAAGCAGTCGAAGCTCACACTTATGTCAGAGTCGCTGCGTAACGACGGCCGCATCTGGGTGCCGAAGAAGCTCGAAGACGCAAAGGCTCTCCAGGCAGGCACAAAGAAGGGCTCGGACATTCCGGAGGAAGACCGCGACTACTACTTGGAGCGTCGCTATCCGGCATTCGGCAACCTCGTTCCGCGTGACGTTGCTTCGCGCGCAGCCAAGGAGCGTTGCGACAAGGGCTTCGGCGTAAACAACACCGGCCTCGCCGTATTCCTCGACTTCTCTGAGTCAATCAACCGCCTCGGCATCGACGTGATCCGCCAGCGCTACGGCAACCTCTTCGACATGTACGAGGAGATCACCGACGTAAACCCGGGCGAGCTTGCAAACGAAATCAACGGCGTGAAGTACTACAACCCGATGATGATCTATCCGGCTATCCACTACACAATGGGCGGTATCTGGGTAGACTACGAGCTCCAGACCTCTATCACCGGTCTGTTCGCAATCGGCGAGTGCAACTTCTCTGACCACGGCGCTAACCGCCTCGGCGCATCAGCCCTCATGCAGGGTCTCGCAGACGGCTACTTCGTACTGCCGTACACCATCCAGAACTACCTCGCCGACCAGGCTATCTGGCCGCACCTCTCTGTAGACCTCCCCGAGTTCGCAGAGGCAGAAAAGGGCGTTCAGGCAGAAATCGACCGCCTCATGAACATCAAGGGCAAGCGCTCTGTAGACTCTATCCACAAGGAGCTCGGCCACATCCTCTGGGAGCACGTAGGCATGGGTCGTACAAAGGAGGGTCTCGAGGAAGGCATCAAGCTCATCAAGAAGCTCCGCAACGAGTTCAACACCAACCTCTTCATCCCAGGCAAGAAGGAAGGTCTGAACGTAGAGCTCGACAAGGCTATCCACCTCCGCGACTTCATCCTCATGGGTGAGCTCATCGCACACGACGCACTCTCACGCGAGGAGTCTTGCGGTGGTCACTTCCGCGAGGAGCACCAGACAGAAGAGGGCGAGGCAAAGCGCGACGACGAGCACTTCTTCTACGTAGGCTGCTGGGAGTACAAGGGCAACGACGAAACCGCTCCTGAACTCATCAAGGAACCGCTCGAATACGAGGCAATCAAGGTACAGACACGTAACTATAAGAACTAATAAAAATTATGGCAAACATATCATTCACACTGAAATATTGGCGTCAGAACGGTCCTCAGGACAAGGGCCACTTCGACACACGCGAGATGAAGGATATCCCTACGGATACCTCATTCCTTGAGATGCTCGACATCCTTAACGAGCAGCTCATCGAGGAAGGCAACGAGCCTTTCGTATTCGACCACGACTGCCGCGAGGGCATCTGCGGTATGTGCTCACTCTACATCAACGGTCACCCACACGGACCGAACCAGGGCGCTACCACATGCCAGCTCTACATGCGTAAGTTCAACGACGGCGACGTAATCACCGTTGAGCCGTGGCGCTCAGCAGCGTTCCCCGTAATCAAGGACTGCATGGTAGACCGCACAGCTTTCGACAAGATCATGCAGGCAGGTGGCTATGTAAGCGTTCGCACCGGTCAGCCGCAGGACGCTAACGCCATCCTCATCCCGAAGGAAGACGCTGACGAGGCAATGGACTGCGCTACATGTATCGGCTGCGGTTGCTGCGTAGCTGCATGTAAGAACGGCTCGGCAATGCTCTTCGTAAGCTCTAAGGTGAGCCAGCTCGCTCTCCTGCCGCAGGGCCGCCCGGAGGCTGCTAAGCGCGCAAAGGCAATGATCGCCAAGATGGAGGAGCTCGGCTTCGGCAACTGCACCAACACTCGCGCTTGCGAGGCTGAGTGCCCGAAGAACGAGTCTATCGCCAACATCGCTCGCCTCAACCGCGAGTTCATCAAGGCAAAGCTCGCTGATTAATTATAACTCGTTGATTAATACTATAAGCGGTACGGGGTGCTATGCAGCCCGCACCGCTTTCTTTTTATGAACAACGAATTTATGATGTTGTGTTTAACAACGGATTAAGCGGATTTTTGGTGCGTATATTTAACAACGGATTAATCGGATTAAACGGATTTTGGGTGCGTATGTTGAACAGCGGATTAAACGGATGTCGTTATCCGTAGCGGAGGTCTCCGGCCTCCGCCGCAAGCAACATCTGATTTTTGTAAGCAACAGAATCCGTTTAATCCGTTTAATCCGTTGTTAATATTACGCAGCCAACGAATCCGTTCAATCCGTTTAATCCGTTGTTAATTCATTCAATCAAAATCCGTTATTAATCCATTCAATCAAAATCCGTTATTAATCCATTCAATCAAAATCCGCTTTTAATCCATTCAAGCTGTAATATGGCTGGTAGATAGGCTGGTAGATAGGCTGGGAGATAACCCGCTCAGAGGAGAATCTGCCAGCCCTTATTCCGTTCATAATGTGCACGTTGCGCCGTTGCTGGGAGATATGGTAGATATTTTCGCCTACAGAAGTTTTGTAACAGAACATACTCTGTCTGCCCTTTAATATAATAATAAGGTGTAAAGCTCAATCGATGCGCCCTTTAAGCCAACCTATTCAGCTTCAAAGACATAAAAAAGTGGAAAATACTTTGCCACTATCCAAATTTTTACTAAATTTGCACCGAAGATGGAGTGTGTAGTGCCAAAAGGGCGTTGCGCACCATACAACGTGCGCTGAAAATAGCGCCGTACTACAATCTAAGAAACCATAATCTAAAGACCTAAGAAGACCGAATAAACAAACTAAAGAAATCGCGCAAAACCGATTATTACTAAAACAGAAATTTTTAATTAACTTAATTCAATAACAATTTATTAACAAACAAAGAAAAGGATTTAGTATGAAAAAAATCTTATCTCTTCTTGCTTTGTTAGTGATGACGCTTACCGCGTTTGCAACCGACTACACAGGACATCGCACCGTTACATTCGGAAGTATGCCCTCCACCGAGTCGGACGATGCAGTTCTTACAATCACTGACAATGGCGACAACACATTTAATGTGACATTTAAGGATGTCATCAATGTTGATGGCAATTACACAGACAACTATGGTACATACACATTCAGCAATGTTGCTGGTACCACAGAGAATGGTGTTACAACTATCGACCTTTCTAACTTGTCAGCATCAGTAGAAAATTGTGCTCTTGGCTTGAAAGAGGCTTCAGATGGCGTTCTTTTTGCTAAGTTCAATGCAGAAAAAGCATACGCTAAATTCTCGGCAAAGATTGGAACTTATTACAAGTCTACTATCTCTGCTGAATTCGGTGTTAACGATTTCGAGTCTACTGGCGGTGGTTCAACTGGCGGCGACGAGAAGCCGGCTGCTTTCGAGAAGGTTGACTTCGTAGGCGATGGCACTAACTTCAACTGGAGCATCCCAGTAGATTGGGATACACAGAAGATCGTTATGTCTATCAGCACAGCTACTTGTACAACTGGCTGCGAGCACATCATCGGCCTCGGTACAGACGGCACATCATGGGCTGGCAACCTCCACATGTATCGCACTTCTGCAGACAAGCAGCTCCAGTGCTACTTCGGTGCAGGTGCAGTCAACACTGGCAAGTTTGATGAGGGCAACCCTATCAAGGTTGAGATCTCTAAGGCTAATGGCTTCATCGTAGACGGCGCAACACGAATCACTGCAGCGCAGCTTGCAGACCTCTTCGCTATGTCAACAGTAGTTATGGGCACTGGTGAGGGCAATAACATCCTCTCACACGCTACATACAACTACGTTAAGGTAGTTGACAAGGACTGGACAGAGCCGACAGAGCCTGAGGTAACTGTAACCTTTGAGAAGCAGTATGCCGACAAGCTCTATTCACTCGCTGACGGTACTCCGAGCGCAATGGGCGACGCTACCGTAACTCTCAAGGAGATGTCTGACAACACTATCAGCATGTCTCTCGCCTTCTCAGAGATGAACGTTGAGTCTACAGACCTCGTAAAGGGTACAGACGAGAAGGATCGCATCACATACACTGGTACAACTAACTTCCAGGGCACAAACTTCGCTGTTAAGGCTCTCCGCTACACAAAGGATGAGGCAGAGAAGCTTTACATGACTCTCATCCCAACTGAAGGAACAACTCTCGCATTCGGTGAGGATCCCGACTACGTAGCTCCGGCTGAGCCTGAGGACGTAACACTCTGGGAGAACTACCAGGCTGACGGCACTGGCTTCTCTAAGACAGCTACTATCAACTGGGACAAGCAGAAGATCGTTGCTTCTATCGACTTCTCTAACGGTGGTAACGACAAGGATATCCTTGCTATGACTACTGGCGATAGCTTCGCTGCATTCCAGACAAGCACATACCGCACAATGCACTGGTACTGCCAGCAGTCTGAAAAGCAGATGTCTGGTTTCTTCGCAAAGGACGGCGCTGGTAACAACAACACCGGTCGCATGGACGTTGCTGATTGCCTCGCTAAGTTCGAAATCTCTAAGGCTGAGGGTCTGAAGGTTAACGGTGAGGTTAAGATGGCTCCTTACGTTCTTGACGAGCTCTTCGCAAGCAACACTATCCTCATCGGTAGCGGTGAGTCTCCTAAGTTCAGCCAGGCATTCTACAAATACATCAAGGTAGTCTCTCTCGACTGGAAAGAGACAACAGAGCCTGAGACTCCGAAGGCAGTTGTTTACAATAACGACCTCACAATCGTTCGCGACGCCGACCACAAGGTTTACGAAAACGCAGAGGTAACAGTTCTCGCTAAGGGCGAGGGCAAGTACGAGGTTACTCTCCCAGAGTTCTCTGATATGGACCTTGCAAACGCTGGCACAGTAGGCAAGATCGTATTCCAGGCTAACGGCGAGGAAGTAGACGGCGTACTGAAGCTTACAGCAGAGAATGCTGCTGGCGTAATTGCTGCCGGCGGAGACTGGTCAAACTATGCTGCCGACGTAACAATGAGCGGCGAGGTAGAAAACGGTCAGCTTGCTGCTAAGTTCACAGTTGTACTCGGTGGCATGTCCGACTACACTTATGAACTCGGCTTCGGCAAGGAAATCTTCATCCCGACAACCGAGACAATCACCGACTGGGCTAACATCAAGTTCGGCGAATCTGATCCGGTTAACATCGAGAATGCAAAGCTCGACATCACAATGGTGTCTGCGTCTACCGCTAAGTTGACATTCAAGGACGTTGTAATCAACGGTAACACTATCGGCGACTTCGCAATCTCTGGCGTACAGGCTTCTTTGAATTCTGAGGACTACACAACCATTCTCACTACTGAAGCAACAAAGGGTACATGGGTACGCGCTACAGAGAACAACGCTCTTGGTGTAATCGTAGGCGCCGAGTCTGACATCCGCAACTTCGAGGGTACTCAGGACGAGGACGCAGGCAAGACTGTTGTTAAGTTCGGTGTATTCTTCGGCTCTGCTTACGGTTGGGCTGACATCGTATTCGGCGAGAAGGTTGAGACTCCAGAGCCACCGGTTGAAGACTACGCTATCAACTTCGACAAGGACGCTAAGCAGAACCACGTTTCACGCTACTCTACATCTGTTTCTCTCCAGCAGACTGGCAAGGATAAGCAGACTATCGAGTTTGGCAAGACAATGAACGGTTATGAGGACCTCACAGACCAGAAGTTCACTGTTGAGGCAGGTTCAGAGGTAACACCTTCTATCGGTTACGTTGGCGAGTGGATGCACGGTTACGTATACATCGACCTCGACAACAACAAGCAGTTCTCATTCAACGCCGACGGCGCTGACCAGACTGGCACAGAGGTAGTATCTTACAGCTACTATAAGGATCAGAACTCTAAGGGCGAGGCTGTAGAAAGCAACTGCAACGTTAACCCGATGCCTGCATTCACAGCTCCTACCACACCGGGTACATACCGCATCCGCTTCAAGGTAGACTGGGATAACATCGACGCAGGTGGTAGCGTAGCTACTGGTAACTCTATCCTCAACAACGGTGGTGGTATCTACGACGCTACTCTCGAGGTTGTAGAGCCGGTTACCGACGGCATCAGCACAATCAACGCTGAGGTTGCTAACGGCGAGGCACAGCTCTTCACTGTTGACGGCGTACAGATTGCTAAGCTCCAGAAGGGTCTGAACATCGTTCGCACCGCTGACGGCAAGGTTAAGAAGGTACTCGTTAAGTAATCTTTTTTAAGACTATAGGGTAGGGCGCACGCCCTTTCCGATAAACAAAAAATCCCGACTCCAGCAACGGAGTCGGGATTTTTTTTGTATTAATATGTCGTAAACATAAGTATTTTAACGTTATTTTTATTGTGTAAACGATAATTATTCCTACCTTTGCATATAAAGTACGACTAAGAACAGACAAATTGTAAGTATTATCCGGCATTCGGATAACCCTATGCTGCATACATACTAAAATATAGAATATTATAGTTCACTTAATTTAATAACAATTTATTAACAAAAAAGAAAGGATTTAGTATGAAGAAAATCTTATCTCTTCTTTCGATGTTGATGGTTACCGTAATGGCATTCGCTACGGACTACACTGATCAGCTTACTTTCAAGCTGACTTTGGGCAGTAGTCCTTATGTGAAGTCTTTGCCAGAAGGTACTCTCACCGTTGAAAAGCGCGTTGACGGCACATACAATGTGACCGCATGTGGCTGCGACTTCAGCACGAATGGTTTTGAAAACTGGGGCGACCTCAGCTGCGACGGAGTAGAAGGCACAACAGACGCTGACGGTTTGACTACTATCGAAGTAAGCAACCCTAATGTTTCTGCCAATGGAACTCTTCCTGCTGGTGGTTTCTCTCTTAAAGGTGAGTCTCTCCTCGTTAAGTTCAACGAGACAAAGGCTTACGCCCTTCTCAAGGGTAAGTTGGCTCTTAACGCTGTTGTAGGCTATGCTTTTGAGTACACCTTCGGTACTGACGAAGGTTTCGGAGGCGGTGGTTCTACCGGCGGTGGCGAGACTGGCGGCGAGACAAAAGAGAAGTACACTGTTAACTTCGACAAGACAGCTTACCACTCACGTAACGA
Organism: Leyella stercorea; assembly: GCF_019052365.1. GTDB lineage: Bacteria > Bacteroidota > Bacteroidia > Bacteroidales > Bacteroidaceae > Prevotella. Next base: position 25,787 of record NZ_JAHQUY010000022.1, on the reverse strand, counting down.
CCGTGTCCTCAGCAGCTTCTCTCTCCAGCAGACTGGCAAGGACAAGCAGACTGTAAACGTATTCGCTTCAAAGGCAGCTTACGAGGATCACACATCGTCTGTATTCAATGTAGAGGCAGGCAGCGAGCTGACAGCTTCGTTCAACTACTCAGGTCAGTGGATGAACGGTTATATCTACATCGACCGCGACAACGACGGCGAGTTCTCTTACAAGGAAGGCCAGTGGGATCAGGCAGGCACCGACTTGGTAGCCTACAGCTTCTATACTACACTTGCTAATCCGAAAGTAAACGATGGCAATGGCTACAACTCTACCGGTGCTTCTGTTTCTGGTGACGATCGTAGCAACGTTAATCCTCCTTCATTCACAGCTCCTACAGAGCCGGGTACATACCGCATCCGCTTCAAGATCGACTGGAACTGCATCCTCCCTGGAGGTTCAAACGACATCCTCTCTGACGGTGGTGGCGTTTGGGATGCAACTCTCAATGTTGTAGCTGCAGAGCCAACAGTTAAGGAGGAGAAGAGCTTCACAGACGCTATCTCTATGGTTGCTAACGGTGTGTCTGAACCAGTAGGTCAGGCTAAGGTTACTATCAAGGAGATGACAGACGAGACAATCAGCATGACACTTGCTATTGTTGGTCAGGAAGATGCAGAGTACACAGCTTCTGGTTTCACCAAGACTGTTGACACAGAGAAGAACCGCACTACCTACACTGGCAGTCTCAACGTTGACGGCGATGATTTCGACGTAACTGCTCTTGTTTATACAGACGGCGCAGAGAAGCTCTATATGGTAGCCAAGGGCGCTGAATACAACTACGTAGTCGGTACAAATCCGGACGCTGCTACAGTGGCTTCTGACAAGACATACACAAGCAACCTCCGCATTTACGACGGAGAAGAGCCGGTTGTAGAGGAAACAGAAGCTCAGGTGAACGTCACCAAGTACTCTGACGATACCTACAAGATCACTCTTAAGGACGTATCTCTCCTCAACCAGACATCCGACCTCGTTTTCGTAGGTAAGGCACTCGTTGACGAGACAGCAGCTGCAGACGAGCCACTCACAATCATGGCTAAGTCTGACGGCGCTACAACAAACTTCTTCGGCGAGGAGATGAACGCTTCATTCGAACTCACAGAGGTTTCGGCTGACGAGGTCAAGATGGAGTTCGCTATCGAGAGCGAGAACTTCAGCTATATGGGTCAGTTCAACTACGAGGAAGAAAAGCCAGAGCCAGAGGTTTACACAAGCAACCTCCACATCTACGACGCAGCAGCTCCTGAGACAGACCTCTTCCAGGCTGACAAGGCTAACGTAGAGTTCTTGGCAACTGAAACAGGTGAGTTCACGCTCACTCTTAAGGACGTAACACTCAACGAGAAGACTCAGGACCTCGTATTCACTGGTACACTTCCTACAACAGAACCAGGTGGTCAGGAGCCGCTCGCAGAAGAGGGTGAGGGTGAAGTAACTCCAGATGAGCCAGCAATGGTTCTCAACGCTACTGCTGACGAGGCTACTGCTACATTCCTTGGTGCTGCATCTGCAACAGCCGAGTTCTCTATCTCTTATAACGCAGCCGACGAATTCATGATGACATTCACCATGAAAGCTGGCGAGAAGAACTACGGTGGCGAGTTCAACTACGAGGTTAAGACACCTGCTGCAGAACCGTTCTGCAAGGAGAACTACGTAGCTGACGGCAATGGCTTCGAGTGGGAGATTCCGGTAGATTGGGATACTCAGAAGATCGTTATGTCTATCGACCCGTCTACATGTACTGGCAACTGCGAGGATGTAATCGGTCTCGGCGCTGTTCCGACAGCTTGGGACAACACTCTCCACTTGTATCGCACAAGCGCAGACCAGATGCTCCAGGGCTACTTCCAGACATCTGCTACAAACAACAACACTGGCAAGTTCGCTGAGACAGCTCCGTTCTTGGTAGAGGTTTCTAAGGCTCAGGGCTTCGTTGTAAACGGCGAGGTTAAGATTGCTTCAAGCGCAATGAGCTATCTCTTCACTCTCCCGACCGTTAAGATGGGTACTGGCGAGGGCGCTAACGACAAGTCGCGTGCTACATACAACTACGTTAAGGTTGTTGACAAGGACTGGACGAAGGATCCTGCGACTGGCATCAACGCAACAACAGTTGCTGAGGGTGAGTTCGAGGTATTCTCTGTTGACGGTGTTAAGCTCGCTAAGCTCCAGAAGGGTCTGAACATCGTTCGCTCTGCTGACGGCAAGGTTAAGAAGGTACTCGTTAAGTAACATTTTAGGGGGTGCACTCAGGGGGTGCACTTGTCTCAAGTGCACCAACCGAGCAAACGTTGCACCAACCGAGATAACATTGCACCAACCGAGCTAACGTTGCACCATCCAAGCAAACGGTGCACCAACCAATAAATTCATAAGAGGGCATGGCATTCCGCCATGCCCTCTTTGCGTATATACCATTGTAGGAGGCTCTCAGGGGGTGCACTTGTCTCAAGTGCACCAACCGAGCAAAAAATGTCAACTGTTTTGTTGGTGCAGCTGAGACAGCTGCACCCCCTGATGATAGCTTTGTTGGCTTGGTTGGTGCAGCTGAGACAGCTGCACCCCCCCCCCCCCCTTGAAGATGGCACTTCACCCCCTGAGGATGGCACTGCACCCCTTAAGTTGCTCCTTTTGAAATATTTGCAACAAGGTTGCATAATCTTTTTCCGAACTTTGTTAGCGATTATTTTTCTCTTAGTAATTAACAACAAACAAAATATGCTTAGAAGATTATCCTATTACTTATTATCAGCAGTCTTCGTGGCGGGCATTGCCGCTTGCGGAGGCCAGTCGCACGACCATCTCGACCACGATTATGACCACGACCACGCCGAGGAAACCGAGCATCACGACCACGCTGCCGAAGAAGCAGAACACGGCGGCGAGGCAAAGGGCGCCCACACCGACGAGATAATACTCTCTGTGGAGAAAGCCCGTGCAGCCGGTGTGAAGGTAGAGGAAGTGAAGCCAGGCACCTTCCACGGCGTTATACACACCAGTGGCAAGGTGATGTCAGCCTCGTGCGACGAGACCACTGTCGTTGCAACCATCAGCGGACGCGTGCAGTACAAGAACCACGTGAGCGAAGGCTTGAAGGTGTCTGCCGGCACCACGCTCTTCTCAATCACCTCAGCCGGCATGCAGACCGCAGAGGGCGACCCCGTGCAGCGTGCTCGCATCGACTACGAGCGTGCAGAGCGCGACTACACACGTGCCAAGATACTCATCAAGGACAAGATAATAAGCGAGAAGGACCTCGCCGTGGCAAAAGCCGAATACGAAGCAGCCAAGCTAACCTATAACGGCATGAAGCGCACACGCAGCGAGGGTGGAGTAGTGGTTACGGCGCCGCGCGGCGGCTACGTCAAGCAGTGTCTCGTCAACGGCGGCGACTACGTAGAAGCCGGTCAGCCGCTCGCCATCATCACTCAGAACAAGCACCTCTATCTGCGTGCCGAGATACCCGAGCGCCGCTTCAACGAGCTTAACCGCATACGCGGCGCCAAGTTCCGCACAAGCTACAGCAAGCGTCTCTACGACATCGCCGAGATGGGCGGACGCATACAGTCTTACGGACGTTCGGCAGAGGTTAACAACTCCTACCTGCCCGTCATCTTCGAGTTCAACAACACCGGCGACGTCGTTCAGGGCTCTTACGCCGAGATATACCTCATAACCCAAGACCGCCCGAACGTCATCACGCTGCCCCTCACCGCCCTTACCGAGGAGCAGGGCATCCACTTCGTCTACGTGCAGATAGACGCCGAAGGCTACCGCAAGCAGGAGGTGACGCTCGGCGAGAGCGACGGCGAGCGTGTAGAGATACTCACCGGTGTTAAGCAGGGCGACCGTGTCGTAACAAAGGGCGCCGTGCAAGTACGATTGGCTTCGGCTGCAAACGCCATCCCGGCGCATAACCATAATCATTAATAAGCTATGCTGAACAAGATAATACGCTTCTCGCTTGAGAACAGAATACTCGTGTTGGTGGCGTCGGTGCTGCTCGTCATTGGCGGCCTTTACTCCACCAGCCAGACCGATGTGGACGTGTTCCCCGACCTCAATGCCCCCACCGTAGTCATCATGACCGAAGCCGGCGGCATGGCTACCGAGGAAGTGGAGCAGCTCGTCACGTTCCCTATAGAAACCGCCGTCAACGGCAGCACCGGTGTGCGCCGCGTGCGTTCGCAGTCTACCAACGGCTTCTCCGTTGTGTGGGTTGAGTTCGACTGGGGCACCGACATCTACCTCGCCCGCCAGATAGTGAGCGAGAAACTCGCCGCAGTAGGCGAGCAGATGCCCGCCGGAGTGAGCGCTCCGGTGCTCGGTCCGCAGTCGTCGATACTCGGCGAAGTGCTCATCGTGAGCCTCACCAGCAAGCATACCTCACAGCAAGACCTGCGCACGTACGCCGACTGGGTGATACGTCCGCGTCTGCTCTCCACCGGCGGCGTGGCTCAGGTGAGCGTCCACGGTGGCGACATCAAGGAGTATCAGATACTCGTCAGCCCCGGTCGCATGAAGCACTTCGGCGTGTCGCTCACCGACATCATGGCATGCACCCGCGGCATGAACACCAACACCAATGGTGGCGTGCAGTACAAGTACGGCAACGAGTACATCATCCGCGGCATCACCTCCACTAACGACGTCGAGAAGCTCGGCACGTGCATCGTGAAGAAGAACGGCGAGAGCGTAGTCACCCTTGCCGACGTAGCCGACATAAAGATAGGCAACCAGTCGCCGAAACTCGGCGTAGCCAGCGAGCGCGCCCAGTCAGCCGTGCTCCTCACCGTTACGAAGCAGCCCAATACGAGCACCATCGACCTCACCAAGCATCTCGACCTCGCACTCGCCGACCTCAAGCAGACCCTGCCCGCCGACGTGCATATCTCTACCGACATCTTCCGCCAGTCCGACTTCATCGAGAGCAGTATCGACAATGTGCAGAAGTCGCTCATCGAGGGCGCCATCTTCGTGGTTATCATCCTTATGATATTCCTCGCCAACGTGCGCACCACGGTCATCTCGCTCGTCACGATACCAATCTCGTTCCTCGTGGCGATGATAGTGCTCAACGCCCTCGGCATAAGCATCAACACCATGACCCTCGGCGGACTTGCCATAGCCATCGGCTCGCTCGTAGACGACGCCATCGTCGACGTAGAGAACGTCTACAAGCACATACGCCAGAACCGTGCGTTGCCCGAGGCAGAGCGTGTGCCTATCATCGAACTCGTGTTCAACGCTTCGCGAGAGGTGCGCATGCCTATCCTCAACTCCACGCTGATTATCGTGGTGAGCTTTGCGCCGCTGTTCTTCCTCAGCGGCATGGAAGGCCGCATGCTCATACCCCTTGGCATAGCCTTCGTCACAGCCCTCTTCGCCTCAACCCTCGTAGCCCTTACGCTCACCCCCGTGCTCTGCAGCTACCTGCTCGGCAAGAGCAAGGGCGAGATGCCGAAGGAAGCCTTCGTAGCCGTATGGCTTAAGAAGTATTACGAGCGCGCCCTGCTGTGGGTGCTCGCCAACACCCGCAAGGTCATCGTCGGCACCGCAGCGTTGTTCGTTGTCGCCGTGGGCGTGTTCTTCTGCTTAGGCAGCAGCTTCCTGCCCAAGTTCAACGAAGGCTCGTTCACCATCAATATCTCCTCGCTGCCCGGCATCTCGCTCGAAGAAAGCGACTCCATCGGCGCACGTGCCGAGCGACTGTTGCTGCAGGTGCCCGAGATAAAGACCGTGGCACGCAAGACCGGTCGTGCGGAGCTCGACGAACACGCCCTCGGTGTGAACGTGAGCGAGATAGAAGCCCCGTTCGAGCTTAAGGACCGCAGCCACGAGGACGTGCTCAACGACGTGCGCAAGCGCCTCTCCGTTCTCGCCGGAGCCAACATAGAGATAGGTCAGCCCATCTCCCACCGCATCGACGCCATGCTCTCGGGCACACAAGCCAGCATAGCCATCAAGCTCTTCGGCACCGACCTCAACCGCATGTTCACCATCGGCAATCAGATAAAGAACGCCTGCCAGGACATCAAGGGCATAGCCGACCTCAACGTGGAGCAGCAGATAGAGCGCCCCGAACTGAAGATTGTGCCGCGTCGTGAACTGCTCGTGCGCAACGGCATCACGCTGCCCGAGTTCAACGAGTTCCTCGCCGTGAACCTCGCCGGCGAGACCGTCTCGCAGGTGTACGAAGCCGGCAGAGCCTTCAACCTCGTGGTGAAAGCCGCCGACTACGACGAGATAAGCAACCTCATCATCGACACGCAGGACGGACGCAAGGTGCCTCTGTGCGACGTTGCCGACATCATATCGAGCGCCGGACCCAACACCATCAACCGCGAGAACGTGCAGCGCAAGATAGTCATCTCCGCCAACACCAGCGGCAGAGCCTTGAGCGACGTAGTAGCCGACATCAAGCAGGCAGTAGGCGAGAACGTGCAGCTGCCCGAAGGCTACCACGTAGAGTACGGCGGACAGTTTGAGAGTCAGGAGAGCGCCAGCCGCGTGCTCTACCTTACCTGCATGCTCGCCATCGTCATCATCTTCTTCCTGCTCTTCATGCAGTTCCGCAACGCCCTTGAAGCCGGCGTCATACTGCTCAACCTCCCGCTGGCACTCATCGGCGGCATCTTCGCCATCGTGCTCACCACCGGCGAGGTAAGCATACCCGCCGTCATCGGTTTCATCTCGCTCTTCGGCATCGCCACGCGCAACGGCATGCTGCTCATCACCGAGTACAAGCGTCTGCGCACCGAGGAAGGCAAGAGCGTGCGCGAAGCCATCGTCGAAGGCTCGCTCTCGCGTCTTAACCCGATACTCATGACAGCCCTCACCTCAGCCCTCGCCCTCGTGCCGCTCGCCCTCGGCGGCGACCTGCCCGGCAACGAGATACAGTCGCCGATGGCGAAGGTGATACTCGGCGGACTCATCAGTTCTACATTACTCAACGCATTCATAGTACCGATAATATATGAGAAGATATCTAATCGCCACAGCCGTGGCACTCAGCGCGTGTAGCGCCGCCCTCGCCGACACCGTTGGCGACGTGCTCAAGCAGATAGCTGCTAACAACCTCACCCTGCAGTCGGCAGCGCACGACATGCGCGCCGATGTGCTCGACATAAAAGCCACGAACACCCTCGGCGGTCCGTCGGTAGAGTACAGCCCGTTCTTCACCAAGGGCTACTCCGGCGTTGCCGAGAGCGAACTTGTGGTGAGCCAGGAGATTGACTTCCCTACGAAGTATGCCGCCCGCAGCAAGCAGGCGCAGATGCAGCAGACCGTAGGCGACCAGCTGCTCGTAAAGCAGCGCCGCGACATACTGCTGCAGGCACAGCTCGTCTGCATCGACGTGATACGCCTCAACCAGAGTCTCGCCATGCTGCGCGAGCGCCTTGCCAACAGCGAGACGCTGCTGCAGATGTACGAGAAGCGCATGGAGGCAGGCGACGCCAACGCCCTTGAGCTGAACAAGGTGAAGATCGACTGCATGGAGGTGCGCACCCTCGTTGGCGAGGCAGAAGGCGAGCGCACCGCCCTGCTGCAGCAGCTGCAGCAGCTCAACGGCGGCAAGCCCATCGACGTATCCTCAACCGAGCTGCCCCACTACGAGCCGATAGTCGACTTCGAGCAGTATCGCGCCCTCGCCGTAGCGTCGGATGCCGACGTGGCAGTGGCGCAGACCGCCCTGCGCGCCGCCGACATGAACCTTAAGGTGCAGAAGAGCGAGTGGCTGCCCAGCATCTCCTTCGGCTACCGCCGCAATACCGAGCAGCGCGAAGCCATCAACGGCTTCATGATAGGCGTGAGTTTCCCGCTCTACAGCAACAGCAGCAACGTAAAGGCGGCACGCGAGCGCCGTCAGAGTGCCGAGCTGCAGGTGCAGCAGGCGCAGCACGACGCCGAAGCCTCACTGCGCACCAGCTACGAGCAGTTGCAGGGCTTGCAGCAGGTGATAGACCACAGCGACGTTAAGCTGCTGCAGGAGTCGCTTTCGCTCTTCAGGAAGGCGCTGCAGCAGGGCGAGATAACCGCCCTTGTCTACTACGTAGAGATAAACAGCATCTACGAAAAGCTGCAGCGACACATCGACCTGCACAGCCAGAGCGTGAAGCTACTGGCGGAGCTGCACCGGAATGAGTTGTGAGTTTTGAATTTAGAGTGTTGCGGTCGGCGTACGCCATTTTGTCCAAACCAGAGTTTATAAAGGAAAACGTTTGCTGATACAGAAAAAATCGTTATATTTGCAAGAGTATGACTCAAGGTACATGACCTGATGATTATTTGCTAAACAAAACTATCTTTTAAAAACTAATATTACTATGTTCAGATACAGCAAAGGCTTTATCCTCCCAGTGTTGGCTGCTACGATGATGACAGCCCCCATGAGCGCCGAGAATGTCAGCGTGTCAACCCCGAAGACATCTCTCGCCCTCGACATTACAAAAGGCGAGACCCTGAAGTTCCTTTATTACGGCGACCGCCTCAACGCCGCCGACGTGGCACAGCTGCAGTCGGCAGGCACCTTCGGCAAGGACGCCTATCCCGTGTACGGACTGAGCGCTGAGGCTCAGGCTGCCCTCTCCGTCCAGCACGCCGACGGCAACCTCACGCTCGACATGAGCGTTGAAGGCTTCGAGCAGGTGGCTGAGGCTAACGCCAAGGTGCTGAAGGTGCAGCTCAAAGACCGCGTCTACCCGTTCTACGTCACCGTCTGCTACCGCGCGTACAACGACGTTGACATCATCGAAATGTGGACAGAGATAAAGAACGGCGAGAAGCAGACCGTAACGCTCAAGCAGTTCGACTCGGCTTACATGCCGATACGCCGCGGCGACGTCTGGATGTCGCACTTCTACGGAGCGTGGGCCAACGAGGCGCAGCTCTCAGAGGAGCCGCTCAAGCCCGGCACCTTCGTCATAGAGAATCGCGACGGCGTGCGCAACGCACAGACCTCGCGCGGCGAAGTGATGTTCTCGCTCGACGGTAAGGCGCAGGAGAACTCAGGACGCGTCATCGGCGCCGCCATCTGCTACACCGGCAACTACAAGCTGCGCGCCGTGACCGACGAGTCGGAGTATCACCAGTTCTTCGCCGGCATCGACGACTACAACTCGGAGTATCATCTGAAGAAAAACGAGACTTTCGTGACGCCCGTCACAGCGTTCTCGTACAGCAAGGAGGGACTCAGCGGAGTGAGCCGCAACTTCCACCGCTGGGGCCGCAAGTACAAACTCGCAAACGCCGACCGCGAGCGCAAGATTCTGCTCAACTCGTGGGAGGGTGTCTACCTTAACATCAACGAGAAGGACATGGCGCAGATGATGGCAGACATCAAGTCGATGGGCGGCGAACTGTTCGTGATGGACGACGGATGGTTCGGCGAGAAGTATCCGCGCAAGACCGACAACAGCGCTCTCGGCGACTGGAAGGTGGACCACGAGAAGCTGCCTAACGGCATAGAAGGCTTGCTCGACGAGGCTAAGAAGCAGGGCGTGAAGTTCGGTATATGGATAGAGCCGGAGATGTCGAACACCAAGAGCGAGCTCTACGACAAGCACCCCGACTGGGTTATCAAGGCTCCGAAGCGCGAACTGCGCACCGGACGTGGCGGCACGCAGGTGGTGCTCGACCTTGCCAACCCGAAGGTGCAGGACTTTGTGTTCTCCGTCGTAGACGACCTCATGACGAAGTATCCCGAAATCGACTACATAAAGTGGGACGCTAACATGCACATCTCCAACCACGGCTCGCAGTATCTCACAGCTGACAACCAGAGCCACCTCTACATCGACTATCACCGCGGACTGGAGAAGGCTCTGCAGCGCATCCGCGCCAAGTATCCCGACCTCACCATTCAGGACTGCGCATCGGGTGGCGGACGTGTCAATTGGGGTTACCTGCCTTACTTCGACGAGTTCTGGACAAGCGACAACACCGACGCCCTGCAGCGCGTCTACATGCAGTGGGGCACATCCTACTTCTTCCCTGCAATAGCTATGGCTGCGCACATCTCCAACGCGCCTAACCATCAGACAGCGCGCACCGTGCCTCTGAAGTTCCGCACCGACGTGGCTATGTGCGGACGTCTCGGCATGGAGATACAGCCGAAGGTGCTCAGCGATGTCGACAAGGACCAGTGCCGTAAGGCAATCGCCGACTACAAGCGCATCCGTCCTATCGTTCAGTTTGGCGACCTCTACCGTCTGCAGTCGCCGTTCGAGAAGAAGGGCGTGGCTTCGCTGATGTACGTAAGCGATGCTAAGGACAAGGCGGTGTTCTACTGGTTCAAGACCGATGCGTTCTGCAACCAGCATCTGCCGCGTATACCGATGGCAGGTCTCGACCCGCAGAAGCGCTATCGCGTAACCGAGCTTAACCGCATCGACCACTCGCCGCTCTCGTTCGAGGGCAAGACGTTCTCCGGCGAGTATCTCATGCAGAACGGCCTTGAGATTCCGTACGGACACAACGCCGACTGGGGCAAGGCTAACGAGTGGGCAAGCCGCGTACTGCTGCTCGAAGCGCTTTAAAAAGTAAAAGAGTAAAAGAGTAAAAAGGGTAAAAGAGTAAAAAGGTAAAAATCTGCGTTTTTTTTACTTTTTTACCTTTTTACTTCTTTACTTTTAGAAGCAAATATAATACAAGTCACCTCCGCGAAAAATCTCATTCTAGAGATTCGCATTCTCGAAAATGCGCCATTTCATCGGTCGGCGCAACCGAAAAATCATAAAAATTGAGACTTTTCAGTGTAAAACGATAGGTTTTACAAACTTTTCGTGAGACTTTACATGGTAACTCTTGAGACTTTACCCAGTAAAACCTATGCTTTTACCATGTAAAGTCTCACGATAAGTTTGGTTCGCTCGAATTGAAAATTGCACACTTTTGCGAAAAACGCTGCAAAAGCTTCTGAATCATCCGTTTACGACTGCACGCTCAAAACTCGCGAAAATGAAAAACAAAATCCGTTGTCGGTTTTTCGCGAGTTATGAGCGTGCAAATCGTGCAAATATCGTCTTGGCAAAAACTGTGCCAAACTTTGTTGCTGCTTACTTCTTCATCAGCGATACGGCGAAGCCGCCGCCGCGTGCCTGCTTAACCTTCAGCACGTCGCCCTTCTTCACGGTGCGGTGCAGGATGGTGTATGCCTTCGGGTTCTTCTCGTAGTCGGCGTTCTTGCCGTCCTGGTAGATGGCGCAGTCGTACTTGGCACCTGCGTCGAGGAAGTCGAGCTTCACGGTAGTCTGACGGGCGTTGTTTGTCTTTCCGCCCACGAACCAGTTGTCCGTGCCCTTAGCCTTGCGAGCTACGGTGATATACTCCGCCGGCTCAGCCTCCAGGTATTTCGAATCGTCCCAGTCGCAAGCCACGTCGCGTATGAACTGGAAGGCGTCGTCGTACTTCTCGTAGTGCTCCGGCAGGTCGGCTGCCATCTGCAGCGGCGAGTATATCACGAGGTAGAGTGCGAGCTGTCCGCAGAGCGTGGTGTGAACGTACGACGGGTTGTCGCTCCATTCTTTCAGGCGTGTCTCGAAGATACCCGGCGTGTAGTCCATCGGTCCGCCCTGCAGGCGTGTGAAGGGCAGCATGACGGTGTGGTAGGGCACCGATCCGCCGAATGCCTCGTACTCTGTACCGCGTGCCGACTCGTTGCCTACGAGGTTAGGCCATGTGCGGCAGATGCCGGTAGGGCGTGTAGCCTCGTGAGCGTTCACCATGATGTGGTGCTTGGCAGCGGTCTCGATGACGCGCTGATAGTGGTTGTTCATCAGCTGCGAGTAGTGGTACTCGCCGCGCGGGATGATGTCGCCTACGTAGCCCGTCTTAACGGCGTCGTAGCCGTACTTGTTCATAAGGTTGAACGCGTCCTCAAGGTGTCGCTCGTAGTTGAGTGCCGACGAAGATGTCTCGTGGTGCATCATCAGGCGCACGCCCTTCGAGTGAGCATACTCGTTGAGATATTTGATGTCGAAGTCGGGGTAGGGTGTCACGAAATCGAACACGTCGAGCTTCTGATGACCGAACCAGTCCTCCCAGCCCTCGTTCCATCCCTCGACGAGCACCTCCTGCAAGCCGTTCTTGGCTGCGAAGTCGATGTAGCGCTTCACCTCGGCTGTGGTGGCGCCGTGCTTGCCGTTGGGTCGGCACTTTGAGTAGTCGGTCTCGCCGAGACGCACCGAAGGCAGGTCGTTGGTGTACGCCCATGTCTTTGTGCCAACGATCATGTTCCACCACACGCCGCAGTATTTCGTCGGGTGAATCCACGATGTGTCCTCAATCTTGCACGGCTCGTTGAGGTTCAGCGTGAGCTTCTTCGAGAGCATGTCGCGTGCGTCGTCGCTCACGAGCACCGTGCGCCACGGCGTGTTGAACGGAGTCTGTATAAAACCCTTGCGTCCTACTGCGTCGGGCGTGAGCCACGACTCGAAGGTGAGCGTCTTATCGTCGAGGTTGAGGTGCATCGTCGGATAGTCGAGACACGCCGCCTCGTGTATGTTGATGTAGAGTCCGTCCTTGGTCTTCAGCTGCAGCGATGTCTGCACGCCCGTGTCGGAGAACACCGTCGTAGACGAGTTTGCGGTGTACGCCTTGCGGTTCTTGCTTATCACCTCGCGTATGCCCGTGAGCGGCGTAATCTGATACTCGTACTCCTGCGTGTCGTAGTCGCCCGGAATCCAGTAGGCGGTGTGGTCGCCAGTCATTGCAAACTGCGTGTGCTCCTCCTTTATCACGAAGTAGTTGAGGTCCTGCTGCTGCGGGAACTCGTAGCGCAAGCCCATGCCGTAGTCGTAGACGCGGAATCTAATCTTGATGTTACGGTTGCTCGACGGCTGGTTGAGGCTTACCTCAAGCTCGTTGTAGTTGTTGCGAATTGTCTTTGTCTCGCCCCAAACCGGTGTCCAAGTCTCGTCGAAGGTAGATGTCTTCGACGTCGTTTCCTTGAATCCGTCCATCAGGTCGGTCTCCTCCATGCCCTTCGACGCGTGCTTGTCGCGTGCAAGCTCCAGTCCGAGGTGCGATGGGTTAATCACCTTCTTGCCCTTGTAGCTCATTTCGTACGTAGGACGTCCGTTGTCGGTGAGCGAGAACGTAAGGCTCACGTTGCCGTCGGGCGAAGCGACGGTCTGTGCCGATGCCATAGCCGGCAGAAGCGCAAGCATGGCTGCAATACTCTTTATGTGCATATCGTTGATTGTTATTTATTTAGGTTTTTTCTGCTGCAAAATTATATATAAGAAATGTGTTCTGCTAAGATTCGGGCGTCATTCTGTCCGACTTTTTCGTGCAAACGTTTACAATTCGGTGCACGGAGCGCTGCTACAAATGTTAAACCGACTTGTAGATATGTTTCATCGGGTAGTTAAAAGTTACAAAATGTATGCAGATATGTTTGATTTTGTTTCAATTTGTATTAACTTTGCGCAAATAGTTTACAATTTTTAAAAAGAATCGATATGAATAAACTTTTACTTAGCTTAGCTGCGCTCGCTGTTTCGGCAGCCGCAAGCGCACAGAATGTGTATTCTACCGACTTTGAAGGAGCAGACGAATTTGCGAAATGGACGGTTGTCGACGCCAATAACGACGGCGTTACATGGGTATATGATGCAGAAGGCTCGCAGTCGAAGGTGTTCTACGCTTATTCTTCGAGCAATGTGGCTGACGACTGGCTCATTTCGCCGGCTATAACGCCTACGGCAACGGGCAAGCTGATGGTGCAGTACACCACGTACGGCACGTCGTACGGCGAGAAACTCGCCGTCTACACAGGCAATGCACCCACGGTTGAGGCAATGACGAAGCTGCAGGCGCAGAACGACAAGGTGCTCGGCGTGCGCACAACGGAGTATTTCTTCTACGACGCTACAGCAGGCGTGCCTTTCCATGTTGGCTTCCACACGACGAGTCCTGCCGACCAGTGGCGCTTCTATATGTGTGAGTTCAGCGTGAAGCAGGTTGACAAGGTTGTAGACTTGCAGGTAGACAACGTGCTTAGCCCCGTTTCGGGCGACAATCTCAGCAACGCCGAGACGGTGAAGGTTCATGTTGTGAACAACGGACTCGATGCGTCTGATAAGTTCGAGGTGGCTTATCAGCTCGACGGCGGTGCCGTTGTGAAGGAGAAGGTAGACCGTTCGCTTGCACCGGGCGAGGCTATGGAGTACACGTTCAGCCAGAAGGCAGATCTCTCTATGCCGCGCCACAAGTATGCACTGAAGGCATATACCATTGAACCGAACGACATCAATACCGACAACGATACTACTGCTGTCGTGGTGCGCCACGGCGGAGCCGTTACGCCGCCTTACTCGTGGGGCTTTGAGCCGGGCGACGACACAGCCGACTTCAAGTTCTACAACCTCAACGGCGACGACGGCGAGTGGAAGGTTTATCAGGCTACGTATATGAATATGGCGCGCACGGGCTATGGCTGTCTCGCGTACAATTATAATAAGGAGAACGACGCCGACGACTGGGCGATGCTCGACCCGATAAAGGTGGAGGCAGGCAACTACGTGCTGCGCTACTGGTATTCGGGTTCTGACGGACACACCGAGAAGCTGGGCGTATACTGGGGCACCGGCAACACGCCCGACGATATGGATGTCTGCATCGACGAGCAGACCATCAAACAGGGCAAATACCAGGAGGCGTTCAAGGTGATTAAGTTTGACAAGCCGCAGACTATCTATCTCGGCTTCTACTCGCACAGCGACAAGAACGAGAACTGGCTCACCATCGACGACGTGCAGTTCTACAAGGCATCGAGCGACGCCGTCGACCTTGTTGTTACCGACATGGCGCTGCCTTACGACTATGTGCGCACGCCTAACGACAAGAACGTGCAGTTCACCATTCAGAACGTGGGCATCAAGGACGCCAAAGGCAAGGTGAAGGTGAGCGTCGACGGCGAGCAGAAGGCTGAGGTAGACCTTTGCATGAAGGCGCAGGAGATAAAGAACCTCACGGCAAGCAACGTGCTCGACGGACTGGCTGCGGGCAAGCACACCGTAACCGTCACTATCGAGAGCGACGACGACAACATGCCCGACAACAACGTGATGTCGAAGGAGGTGAATGTGCTGGGCGCCCCTGTAGTCTACTACGACTTCGAGGATGGCAAGATTTCGTCTGACCTCAGCTTCTATGTAGGCGACTCTGGCACGGTGAACGCTAATGCCGGCGAAGAGTTCAACAAGGAGGGTTGGGGAATCTTCAACATCGAGAAGCACGCCATGCTCGGCGAGCACGTACTGGCTGGCACAAGCTGGATTGACGGTGCTACGCCCGACCGCTGGCTCATCCTGCCGAAGGTGCATGTGAACAGCGAGAATGCTTGCTTCGTTTGGGATGCAATGTCGTTCAACCAGCTGCTGCTCGAGACTTACCGTGTGAAGGTTTCCGACGGTTCGGGCAATCCTGCCGACTACTGGTACACTACCGACCTTGAGGTGAAGGGCGAGACCGTTGCGCCGAAGACACGCGGCATCAGCCTCTCGAAGTACAACGGCAAGGACGTATACATCGCCTTCAACCTCGTAACACCGAAGGGTGAGGTGCTCTGTCTCGACAACATCGGCGTGTACGGCGATGTCGTTAACGGCATCACGGATGTGAACGGCGAGACTGCCGGTATGTTCATCGTCGACAACAACAGCTTCGGCGCAGTAGGTGCTAAGTCGGTGGCTGTGGTAGATCTCAGCGGACGCACCGTGCTTCGTGCTGAGAGCAGTTCGGCAAGTGTAGCAGGCTTGCAGCCCGGCGTATACGTTGGCGTTGCTAAGTTTGCAGACGGCAGCACTAAGTCGCTGAAGTTCGTGAAGAAATAAGTAGGAGCCTCCTACGATAAGCAAAGCAACTTATAAATACAAAAATCCCGTTGCGCAGAAGCATCTGCACAACGGGATTTTTCATGCATTAATAAAGCACAAAAAAATCGGGTGTCTCACGACATCCGATTTTCAAAAACAAACTACTTAAAAACTAATCTACTAAAACAAATCAAAATATCTTATATGCGAAGTTATGCTTTATCGTTTTTGCGAGCGATGTTTTATCGTTCTTTTTACGTTGGCAAAATTACTAATAAAAACAATTCGCTCCAAATCTTTTTTCTACTTTTTTGCTTGATTTAGAGCAAGAAGTAAGGGTTTGAACGATAAGTGTTACTATTTGAAACAATAGTGTTAGTGGATGTCCGTGTTTGTAAACGTTTGCGTTAGAAACGCGTCATAAATTCCACTACAATCTTGTCGCGTTCAGAGCGATGAGCGATGCCTCCGTCGCGATAGAAATACTTCTCGTAGTTGAGTCGGATGTCGCTGACGAACGGTTTCTTGAGGCTCAGCGTTACGCCGCTCGTCAGACGCGAGCGCTGATAGTCGTTCACGATGAGCTTGCCTTCGGTGTTCGCCTTGCCGTCAAGATAGCGTGTGCCGTCGCTGTGGTCGCTCATGTAGTCGTAGCGCACAAGCGGAGTGACGTACTTCACGAGTCCCTTCTTCACCTTTATGTCGTAGCTCACGAACGAGTCGAACGCATGCACAGCCTTGAACGCGTTGTCGGCATAGTGCTTGTAGAGATACTCCGCTTCTACGTGCCATCCGTTCTGATGCCAGTAGGCACCAGCGTCGTACATCATCACGTCGGTGTTGTCGGGCTTTATCTTCTGCGTGCTCAGCGTGAGGTTGAATCCGTGCGGCATGAGCAGTTGCGCCTTAGCCGAGAAGTTAACGTTCTTTGTCCAGAAGTCCTTCTGGTTGGTCAGTCCCGACCCGTTGAAGAGTCCGGCTTCGAGCACGATAGGGAAGCCCACGTTGAACGTGTAGCCCAATGCCGCACCCACGTCGCGCACGTTGCCCACCTGCTTGGCTATGAACGAGCGGTTGGCGAAATACTGCTGGTGGGGCGAGCGGTGGGCGTCGATAGTGAACGGCACGCGCATCTGTCCGATGGTGAACTGCATGGTCTGCCACGGCTTCAGTCGGGTGTAGGCGTCGAGCATCTTTATTTTGCCTTCGTCGCAGAGGTCGATCTCAGCCTTATAATATATAATAGGTGAGAGCGAACCGTCGATGCTCACGCGAGCGTTGCGCACCTCGAAGCGGTGTTCGCCCTCCTCGGTCTGCAGTTCGTACTTGGAGCGTATCGTTCCGTGGATGTTCATTGTGGGTTTCGTCTCAGACTTCTGCTCTGTAGCGGTTTCAGCTTTCGTCTCCTGCGCCATTGCCGTAGCGGCAGCGAGGCTGACGAGAGCTGTTGTGATGAATGTCTTCATTGCTTGTCGTGTTATGATTTCGGCTGCAAAGGTCGACATTCTATTTTTTCACCGCATGTCAAGTGTGTTACAATGCTGTTACCGGCGTTTTTTGTTGTTTCAGACTGTGGCTACGGCTTGTGTCATCTGTTGCCCCACATAGCCTGATAGTCGCGCTTGGCAGCAGGAGCGGTCCACTCTGCAGGCACGAACTGCCAGTTGCCGTGCGTTTGCGGAGTGATGGGCGAATGTTCGCGCACATACCTTATTATATAGTCGCGCAGCGTGTAGTCGCCTCGCCACACTATGCGGCTTTCGAGCTGCGCCTTGTCTATGCCGGCGCCCTTGGTGAGCAGTCCGCCGCCGCCAGCCGCGCGATAGCTGTTTACAGCCACGCGATAAGTACGGCTTTCGTCGAACGCTGTGCCGTCAGCCATGCTCTTTATCACGATGCGCTCGCCGCGCGGCTTCGTCACATCCACGTTGTATACTATGCCTGCCGCCGTGTCGAGATTGTAGAAAGGCTTGGTGAGCCCGAAGAACTTGTCGCGCGACGAGTCGCGGTTGTTCATACATATCAGGTGGTCGTCGGGCGATGTCATCGTTGCTACCCATCCGTCGTAGCTCATCTCAAGATAGCGGCGTATCTCGCTGCCCGTGAGCTGCATCACGCAGAGATCGTTCTCATAGCTGTAGAGCTTGTACATGTCGGCGAGCGTAGCCGCACCGCTCTTCACCGTAACGTCGAACGACAGCGGACTGGCGAATGAGATCTCGGCTCCGCTTGTGCTGAGCATCACGTCGTGAACGAAATCGACGAGTGCGCTCGGACCGAAATAGCAGTCGCGCGAGGTCATTGATGTTGTGAACGAGCCTACCTCGGTGCCTACGTATTTCTTCACTTCCTCAATCTGACTCTCGAAAGCCTTCATGTATTGCTGGTTGACAGATCGCTTGCCCATGTCTACGATGTTCACCTTCAGACTCTTGCCCTTTCCCTTCTTGCTCACCTCAAGCTCGGCGTCGGCGACACGCATAGCGTTGTTGGCAGGATTGACGATGATGGTCGTAGATCCGTCAGCGCTCTTCACCTCCTCGTAGTGAGTAGAGTGGTCGTGTCCGTAGAATATCACGTCGAAGCCCGGCACCTCGCGAGCTATGTCGCGTGTGGCGTCGTTGAGCGAACCGTTTGTGAGGCTGCGGTCGTTTATGCCGGTGTGGAACAAGCCCACTATCACATCCGGACGCTCCTTCTTCTTCACCACATCCATCCACTTGCGTGCCGACTGCACGGCGTCTTCAAAGCGCAGTCCGCTCCACAGTTCCTCCGACAGCCACGACGGCACACCGGGAGTGATGAGTCCGATGACGGCTATCTTCACGCCGTCGCGCTTGAAGACCATGTAAGGTTTCTGATAGGGCAGACCGGTGGCGGTGCTCACTATATTGGCGCCGAGCATAGGGCAGTTGAGTTCCTTCACCCACTTGTCGTATACCGCATGACCCGTCTCCACATCGTGGTTGCCCATAGTCTGCACGTCGTAGCGCATGAAGTTGCTCACAGATGCCGCGATGTTCTCCACATCGGTCTTCTCATAATTATAATATGTGACGACGGGCTGTCCTTGCAGCACGTCTCCTGCGTCCATCAGCAAGAGTCGGTCGCCGTATATGGTGCGCAGCGAGTCGACATACGACGACACGCGAGCGAGCGAACCATCGGTTGGCTGCTGGTTGATGAAGTCGTACGGGAAAAAGCGTCCGTGAACGTCGGTCGTCTCTATCATTCTTATCTTCACTGTCTTGTCTGCTTTGCTTCCTGCATAGGATGCTGCTGATAAGGCGAAAGCCATGAACATGGTCGCCAATGCCTTTGTATGATTTGTTTTCACTGTGTATGTTGTTGAGTTTAATAGTCTCAAAGTTACGTGTTTTAGGCAATATCCACAAATTATTCGTCGGTTTTTGAGTAATGCTTCGAAAATAAAGCGTAATTTTGCAATATCTTATATCAACAAACAAATTAAAAACCAACAATCTATGAACAAATCAGTTATATTAAGTATGGCTTTTGCCGCTGTGATGTCTTTCTGTTCGCTTGCGGCAAACGCACAATCGCTCTCTCCGTCTACAAAATGGCATTGGAACAAAGGCAAGATAATGATTGAGTCGCCCGAACGCCCTGCAGGACAGAAGGACGTGCTCGGACTGGCACTCCCGAAGATGAAGACGGTGCGCGTGGGCTTCGTCGGTCTTGGCATGCGCGGACCGAGTGCGGTAGAAGACTTCTGCTTGATACCTGGTGTGGAGATTGTGGCTCTCTGCGACTACGTAGAGGCGCGCGCAGCCAAGCAGAACGAGACGCTGCGCAAGCACGGACTGGCTCCTGCCGCCGTCTATTACGGCGAGAAGGGCTATGAGGATCTGTGCCGCCGCAACGATATCGACCTTGTATATATAGCTACCGACTGGGAGCATCATGCCGTTGTGGCAAAGTGCGCAATGGAGAACGGCAAGAACGTAGCCGACGAGGTGCCCTCGGCAATGAACCTTGAGGAATGTTGGCAGCTCATCGACCTGGCTGAACAGAAGCAGCTCAACTGCATGATTCTCGAGAACTGCTGCTACGACTGGTTCGAGATGCGCACTCTGAATATGGCGCAGCACGGCGTGTTCGGCGAGATACTGCATGCGCAGGGCGCATACATACACAATCTTGACGAGTTCTGGGACTATTACTGGAAGAATCCGAACGGATCCGACCCCGAGCAGCTCGGATGGCGACTGAAGTATAACCGCGAGAACCGTGGCGACATCTATGCCACACACGGACTTGGTCCGGTGGCGCAGCTGCTCGACATTCATCGCGGCGACCGCATGACTACGCTTGTGGCTATGGACACGAAGAGCGTTCACGGCAAAGAGCTTGTTGAGGCTAAGACCGGCAAGCCCTGCGACGACTTCCGCAACGGCGACCACACCACCACTCTCATACGCACAGCTAACAAGAAGGTGATAGAGTTGCAGCACGACGTGATGAATCCGCAGCCCTACAACCGCCTGTATCAGCTTACCGGAACGCGCGGATTCGCCAACAAGTATCCCGTCGAAGGCTATGCTCTCGACAGCAAGCAGCTTGCGGCAAGCGGCGTGCAGCCACAGGTCGACAATCTCTCTACGCACAGCTTCATGCCCGAGGCTGAGAAGCAGGCTCTCGAGGCCAAGTACGACCATCCTATTCTGAAGAAGTTCGGCAAGCTGGCTAAGGAGGTAGGCGGCCATGGAGGCATGGACTTCATCATGACCGCGCGCCTCGTGTATTGTCTGCAGAACGGTCTGCCGCTCGATATGGACGTATACGACTTGGCTGAGTGGTGCTCCATTGCAGAGCTTGGAGCTTTGTCGATGGACAACGACTGCGCTCCGGTGGCTTTCCCCGACTTCACGCGTGGTCTCTGGAACAAGTTCAAGGGCTACAGGCATGCTTATGCCACACCTGAGGAAGAGGCTCAGACCGAGGCTGCTGCCAACAAGTTCACAAAGGCATACAAGGAGGCTACTGCCAAGCTGAAGCTCTGGACTCTCTACGACAATGTGCAGAACGCCAAGACCGACGCTGCGAAGAAGAAGGCGCAGACCCAGCTCGACAAGGCTGTGGCTAAGGCGAAAAATCATGCCGCAAAGCTTTGCGCTTTGTGATATTATATGTAACTTCGCCCCGAAACTAATCAAACTAAGCACTATCCACGTATGAAAAAGATCAAGTTGGGCTTGCTCCCTAAGATTATCATTGCCATTATCCTCGGTATCGGGTTCGGCATCGTGTCGCCCGACATGCCCGTGCGCGTGTTCGTAACGTTCAACGCGCTCTTCAGCGAGTTCCTCGGTTTCCTTATTCCGCTCATCATCGTTGGACTCGTCACGCCGGCTATCGCCGACATCGGCAAGGGAGCCGGCAAACTGCTTGTAATAACCGCACTCATGGCGTACGGCGCCACCGTCTTCTCCGGCTTCCTTTCTTATGGAGTGGGGCAGGCGGTGTTCCCGGCGCTCATAACCGACAACCTGCAACTGGCGCAGATTAGCGAGGCGAAGGGCATTGAGCCGTTCTTCACCGTGAGCATCCCTGCTTCGCTCAACATTATGACTGCTTTGGTTATGGCGTTCACCTTCGGTCTTGGCATCGCCCATCTTGAGTCGCACACGCTGAAGTCGATGTTCGGCGAGTTCCGCGACATCATCACAAAGACCATACAGGTAGTGGTGTTGCCGCTTTTGCCCATCTATATCTTCGGCATCTTCTTCAACATGACCCACTCGGGCGAAGTGTTCAAGGTGCTCAGCGTGTTCGTGAAGATTATCGGCGTAATCTTCGTGATGCACATCTTCCTGCTTGTTTTCCAGTATTTCATAGCCTCGCTCTTCGTGCGCAAGAACCCGTTGCGCCTGCTTCTCAACATGATGCCGGCTTACTTCACGGCTCTCGGCACGCAGTCGTCGGCGGCTACCATTCCCGTCACGCTGCGCCAGACCATCAACAACGGCGTTAACAAGGACATTGCGGGCTTCGTCATTCCGCTCTGCGCCACCATCCACCTCTCGGGCAGCACGATGAAGATAGTGTCGTGCGCGTTGGCGCTGATGATGATGCAGAATATTCCGTACGACTTCCAAATGATGTCGGGCTTCATCCTCATGCTGGGCATCACGATGGTGGCGGCGCCGGGCGTACCGGGCGGAGCTATCATGGCGGCTCTCGGCATTCTCTCGTCGATGCTCGGCTTCGACGACCAGTCGCTCGCACTCATGATTGCGCTCTACATAGCTATGGACAGCTTCGGCACAGCCTGCAACGTCACTGGCGACGGCGCCATCGCGCTCGTCGTAGACAAACTCACCTACTGGCACAAACGCTCGCATAATAATAATGTGTAGCGAAGCGACTGTGTGCGCAAAAAGGAGACAGAATCATTATTTCCGCAACAAAAAGTTTGGCGAATAGATATATTTATGTACTTTTGCAATCGGTATCGTTCTGTAGCGATATCATTAAACCATAAATAATGTAACAACTATGAACAGAAAAACAATTCTGACATCAGCCATTCTCGCACTGTTTGCAGTGGGACAGAGCTACGCCGACAACAGTTTTGTCGTGAAAGACTCGTCTACCGGCGCAAAGCAGATGGAGGCAAAGCTGAGCACAGTAAGTCGTATCTGCTTCAAGAACGGCAAGATGGAAGTAAGGTTCGCCGACAAAACCACACGCGAACTCGCTTTCACCAACTCTACCGTGCTGTACTTCGAAGGCGAACCGACAAGCGTTACGCAGGTCGTAGGCGGAGCCGAGGGCTTGCAAGTGATGTATGCTGGCGGATTCGTGTCGGCTAACGGACTCACCGGTCCTGCCAACGCTGCCATCTACAACATTCAGGGACAGCGTGCCATGAGCCTCAAGGCTTGGGACGGAACACCGGTTAGCACCGATGCGCTCAGCAGCGGTGTGTATATTCTTAAAGTTAACAACAAATCAATTAAATTCGTAAAGAAATGAAGAAATTCTTCTCTATAGCGGCACTCGCATTGGCGATGTCGACAGGCGTACAGGCACAGACCGACGTAGTACCCAACCGTATGATCATTAACTCTTCTGTAGCAAGCAAGGCTTACGCAGTAGACCATGTTGACAGCATCTCTTTCGCACGCAAGGACGGCGAAGTGAAGGCTAACGTAGAGTTCCTCAGATATGAAAAGGACGAGGATGAGAACGATGTGGTATACGTAAAGGTTACACGTACCGACCCGAGCAGTACTTTCAGAATCGACGTTCTGCCTACAAATACCGCAAAGCAGTACGACGACATTACATTCGCACGCTACTTCGAGCGTATGTCGGGTACGCAACTCGCTGAGGACTTCTCTGAGGGCAAACTCTCTGGCTTCGCTCGCGAGTTCACAGCCAACACTCCGTACACCGTTGTTACTCTCGCTTACGACGAGTACGGCGTGCCGTGCCAGGTTTCACGCGCAGAGTTCAAGACTCCGAAGGTGCCTACAGTGGGCACTCCGTCTGTGACATACACTGTCGACGAGACCACATCAAGCAGCTTCACTCTCACCGTTACTCCTAACAAGGATTGCGAGGAATTCTACTGGTGCCAGTTCGAGAAGGGTAAGGCACAGGAGCAGTTCGAGCAGTGGGGACCGATGATGGGTCTCTCAAGCATTGAGGCTATGATTAAGCAGTTCAGCGGCAAATCTTACTCTGATGAGGCTACAAACACATGGGATGGACTTGCTCCTGGTACCGACTATGAGGTAGCAGTGCTCCCAGTTGACGTAGAAGGCAACTTCGGCGACCTCGTTTACATCTACGTTACAACAAAGGGTCAGGGTGGCGAAGGCGTTGCTCAGGTTACCGCAACCGTAGGCGACTACGTTAACAATGGTGGCTCGTATGTGCAGAACGTAACCTTCACACCGAACGACCAGACCGCCCTCTACCGTGATGCTATATGCGCTAAGGACAAGTACGAGGAGTTAGGTGGTGACAAGTGGGCTAAAGAATACCTCATGCAGGATATTCCGATGGACCCGAACTGGAACCAGTATGGAGTGGACAACTATATTTTCGAGGCAACTCCTAACACAGCCTACTACGCTCTTGCTCTCGCAAAGAACGCTAAGGGCGAGTGGGGTCCGCTCACAAAGCACGAGTTCACAACAGGTGCAGCTCCTGCAGGCGTAGCTCCTGCCAAGGCTGTTGCTATGCCGAAGCGCATCGCTACAAAGAAGGCTGCTAAGCGCACAGCCGTAGCTCCGGTTATGCGCACAATGACGCTCGTTCAGCAGTAAGAAAAGATAAATAAATAGAAAAGGTGCAACGTGTTTGACGTTGCACCTTTTTTGTTGGTATGCTATCGGGGCAATACTATCTCTGCCACAATCGGACGATGGTCGGAAGCCTGCGTGTTCAGAACATCCGAGAAAAGCGTAACCGCCGGATGCTGTGTGCCTCCCTTTCCGTTTTTGCCCGCGCTCTTGCGTTTGTATGCAGCTATGTAGTCGAGACACTCCGTCGGCTTGTCGGCAGGCCACGACTTCTGCTTGCCGCTGCATATTTGGAATTTCTCCTCAAACTGGCGTATGAACGGCGAATCGGGCTTGTCGTTCAGGTCGCCAGCCACCACGAACGGCTTTCCGCTTTTCTTTGCCGCCTCCTCAATGATGCCTATCGACGCAATGCGGTCGGCTTCGGTCAGCGAGAGGTGGGTCGATGCAAATACGAAGTCGTCGAACTCCGCCACAAGCAGCGTTCGTGCCTCCTCAGTTCCGGGCAGCGCATACTGTCTGACGCTTATCGGGCGCTCGCGCGAGAGTATGCCGATGCCGTATTTGCCGCCTTCTAAATCTATTGCGGGTGCATACGATGCGTAGTAGTTCAGCTGTTCTGCTATCTCGCCCAGCGCATAAGTGTTGTTCGTGCGCTGCGTCATGCTGTCCACCTCCTGCACTGCCACCACATCCGGCGAAATAGCTCTCAGCACCTCGGCTATGCGCTTGTAGTTGAGCTGGTTGTCCATGCCCATGCCGTGCTGTATGTTATACGAAGCCACGCGCATCTGGTGCGGCGGTATGCCCGAGTTGTCTTGTGCGTTGCAAGTGACCGATGCGGTTATAGCCGCAGGCAGCAGAAGCGATAAGAATATGCGCTTCAGCTTTTGGTTTACTGTTTTCTTTGTTTTCATTCCTATTGTTTTCATTCTTATTGTTTTTTATAATTATCGTTTTCGAACCGCTAAGTTCGCAATAAATTCTGACAACTGCAAGAGTTTGTAGCTAAAGTTGGTGGTGTAGAAGCCCAAGAAGTGTTCTTCAAAATGCTAAAGATAGTCGTTGGACGGCGAACGGAATCCGATCGGACGGCGAACGGAATCTGATTGGACGGCGTACGGAATCCGATCGGGCGGCGGACGGAATCTGATCGGGCGGCGAACGCAATCCGATTGGGTGGCGAACGGAATCTGATCGGACGGCGAACGCAAAAAAGGGGGTGCACTTGTCTCAAGTGCACCGCTTACTATGTTAGTTGCGTTGAAAAGCTATCTTTATTGTTTAGATACACTTTCAATCTGGTCAGACTTCGTACGCAAAAAGGGTGCACTTATCCCTCTCACTCGCGTATAATATTATAATGTGTACGCCCACAATCATACGCTTTAATTGTAAATATCTGTTAAAATCAAGCTAAAAACTCAACTTTTTCCTGCAAAAGTTTTGGAGGTTTGCAAAAAAGCTATACCTTTGCATCCGCTTTCGAGAACGAACGAAACCTCAAGCAAAACGAGAGGTTGAAGAGCGAAACAGGAAGCGAATAAAAAGAAAGAGTTCTTTGAAAAGATTTACATAAGACAGAAGTAGTACAAGAAGCGAGAACGATGAATAATCGTTCTTGGGTAGAAGAAAAACGAA
>NZ_JAHQUY010000157.1 GCF_019052365.1 Leyella stercorea | reverse complement strand
TGCTCGATAAAAGAGATAATAACGTGTCTGCAATCATCTACACTCAGCAGATAAGCCGTCAGTTCCAACTCGACATAGACCGTCATAATGCTCAATATGCACCGATTGATGTTGAAACATTTCGTTTATCACATGACCGCTTCCTTTGTATAGACGATGATGTTTATCACATAGGTGCATCCATTAAGGACTTAGGCAAAAAGTGGTTTGGTTTCTCTAAGATGGAGATACTTACACCAGATGAATTGCTGGAAAGGATCAACAGGGAATAAGAATAAATCAGAGCTCTCTATTGAGTATGGAAGAACTTTTCAGATATTATTTGGAGAATATTATTATTCTTCGTATCGGTACAGGCTTACGCTATCTATGGCTACGCTTTGTAAGGCATCGCAAGATTTCTTACCGAACCCTTTATGAAGGTAGTAAATCGAAAAAAGCAACAGAATTATCTAATTTTGATAATGAAATGTCAAATCGGGCATGGGGATGTGGCTTTATTCTTTTTGTGATATTCTTAATTATGTTTTTACGCAGATTTTTATAATAGACATACAGAAAAGAATGATTATGCAACAGACATTGTTTATCGTAATACTTGCCGTTGCCATTGCTTTCGTTTTGGCGTACAGGTGGAAGAAAAAGGCAGAAAACAAAATGGATAATATGAGCCTTAAATATAAAAGCAAGCAGCAAATATTCTTTCTGACGAAAGCTGATATAGTCAAGATGATGACTGTTGTTGAAAGAAAAATTCCTATAAAATATACCCTAATTGGAGCATTTAAACAGGAGACGATAAGAAGAGAAAACACCATATCAAATTTTTCTATATGAATTCACTATGTTTATGTGTAAAAGAATAAAATTTTGGCTTTGCAAACTTCTCTATTCCCATAGAAAAAAGTCTTGTTGCATTTCCTTTTCATCAAAAGGTTTCAAGGTGATAACTCTCTATCGGATTTTTGAGGGATGCCAAGTAGAAGACAAACCAATTATTTTTCTTCCTGCTACAGCATCCGAGGAAGAATTGGCCAATGCGATATTTTTCTGTTTGGATAAAAGTAGTATGGTCATACGAACTTCAATAAATTCCACATCCGCTTATCTGAAGTTTATTAAAGAACGTTCGCTGAAAAGTTACTATCAACAATCCGTGGCTTGCATAGTAAAGTTGAATGTTCAAACAGGCAAAATTCATTTAGAACTTTGGCAACAAGCTGATGATGGTAGAGGAATGACTCCTTGTCATGAACAGAGCCTTATGGCATTTGATGTAAAAGGCAATAGTCAACTTTTCGCCAAGTATGTCATGGAAATCTTAAGAGAAAGATTAGCTTTGAAAAAGGATAAAGTAGCTATAGAATAAACAATAAAAATTGTAGAATGAGAATAAACGTGTGAGTACGGTGCAACGAGTTAAGCAATTACTAACAGTACAATCACCGCAATAATACTATTGATTTTACGTTCTTTTCAAAGAA
>NZ_JAHQUY010000156.1 GCF_019052365.1 Leyella stercorea | reverse complement strand
ATCCCTGCCGTTGGTTGTGAATTACAAAGGTCAGGAATATCATGCCACACTCACCATGCCCGATGGCGCACTGCTGGCGGGCAACAACTATACCTATACCGTCAAGGTAAGCAACAAAGTCCTTGAAGTCAGCGAAGCCACCATTGCAAAGTGGAACGATATAGACGGTGGAGATGTGGGTGCTGACCTGTAGGATGTTAATAATTAATCGATTAGAATGAAGAATTATGAGACATAGATTATTTATCCCCGCAGCCACCGCACTGCTGTTCGCCCTCGCCGCCTGCACGCAGGACGAACTTGCTGGCGATAACCGTCTGCCCGAAGGTGAATACCCTGTATTCATCCGTGCCACCGGACTGTCCGTAGAAGCAACGCCGCTGGCAGCCTCTTCCACCCGTGCCGCTGTGGACGGCGACTGGCAGGGCGTCACTTCCGTGGCACTCAAGATGGGCGATGCGGTAAAGGAATACACCGTTACGGCTTCTACCGATTTCAAGAGTGCCACGCTCTCACGCGAGAACGACCCGTACTACTGGACCAGCCGCGACCCGATTACCGTATCGGCATGGTGGCCCTTCAACAATGCCGACATCACACAGATGCCTGCCGTGAAGGTGGCCGAAGACCAAAGCAAATTGGCTGACTTCCAGAACAGCGACTTCATCTCTGCTGAGAACAGGAAGGTGGAATTTAACAACCCGACTCTTGAATTTACCCACCGCACGGCACGCGTGACAATCGAACTGAAGCCCGGCACGGGATTCACGAGCGTCGCTGGTGCCACGGTGAGCCTCGTGAGCCTGTCCGCCGATAACGGCAACCCGACCGCCATCAAGACCTACAACGCAAGCGGCAACACCTACGAGGCACTAACCGCCCCGCAGACCATTGCGGCAGGCAAACCGTTCGTCAAGGTGGAACTCGGCGGCGGCACCTTCTACTTCCGTCCGCAGAACAACGTCGTATTAGAAGCGGGCAGCCGCTATAAATATACCGTTAAGGTGAACGCCACCGGCCTGACGTTAGAGGGTTGCACCATCGGCAGCTGGGCTGACGGCGGCGGCGAGAGCGGCGCAGCCGAGGATTTGGGCTACATCTACGACAGCAACACCAAGACCTACACGGTCTATAACGCCAACGGCCTGATGAATATAGCCGAATTAGTGAACGGAGGTAAGAGCGACATTAACATTACCCTCGACACTGACATTGACCTCACAGGCAAAGACTGGACACCGATAGGCACAGACTACGACAACTCATACAAAGGCACCTTCGACGGTGGCGGCCATACCATTACGGGGCTGACCTTTACGACAAATGACGAATATGCGGGTCTGTTCGGCTGGCTCAATAGAGCTGGTACGGTGAAGAACGTGGTGATGGAGGGCGTACAGATAACAAGCAATCAAATATATGGCGGCAGTATTGGCGGCGTGGTAGGATATAGCTGGGGCACCATTGAAAACTGCTCGGTGTCGGGC
>NZ_JAHQUY010000155.1 GCF_019052365.1 Leyella stercorea | reverse complement strand
TGTGCATGGTAATTTTGTGTTTGCAATTCACGAATTACCAACAAAAAATGAATGATTATGAGTCCATTTATAATTTTCGTTATCGTATTGACCATCGCATATGTATTGTACTATGCGACCATAATAACAATAGATTTAAACGCAAAATCCAAGAAGGAAGGAGAACATGAAGAAACCATATCAGCAAGTGATACTAAAGATGCTGAAGAATGCGCTCCACAGACCGTTTTAGAGGACACCAAGACAGGAGGTTTCTCATTCTTGGAGTCAACAGAAAACAATGAAAATTCCATTGAAGAAGTTATAGAGTCCATCAATACACCAACTATAGCAGATGATGACTCACGTCTTGATATTGCCGAGATTTCGGCAAATACTGATGGAAACAATCGGCAAGGGTCTGAAGATGTAGAGCCATCGGAAGAACATCCAGACAATGTCGATAATAAAGATTCCCTCAATACAACATCAGCGTTCTTAGAAGTTCCACCAGAAGAAAAGGAAGATGAAGTTTTTGATGAGAGCAAGGCTTTCAACCAGGATATGGCGCAACCGCAATATGCCGTCAGTTCCATTATCGGCAATGAGAAAGATGCTGCTTTGACTCAGCGTATCGAAGAAGTCAATCAAAGATTAATGGATTGTCCGACAGAAAGAGGATTAAGAAACCCAATGCAACTTGCCAGTGAGATGCGAGAAAACAGAGAGAACAGCAATATCGATTTGAAAGATGAATACACCCAATGTTAATATCCCATACAGACTATGCACTGCACTATTGGCTGTATTATGCATTCAAGATGTTTCGGCCAGATGTGGGTCTGTTGACTATTCATGGGGAGCGGATGGACTTGCTGAAGCAACCGCATTCGTTGGCACCATGATGATATACACTGTAGAAATCTTATATGCCATAGCAGGTATTGTGGTGATTGTGGCCGCATTGCAAATCGGTATAAAGATGAACTACCATGAGGGAGACATCACCAAAAGCATGATTATGCTTTTCGGTGGCATCCTCTTTATGATCGGTGCTTCAATTGTCATGCCAGCATTGTTCGGCTATCAAGACATGAATTTCGTATTTTAGACTATTTAATCGCGAAAAAAATAGAGTTATCACAAATTGTAGAACTAAAAAAAATTAGAAAGTCAATGAAAAAGTTTTTTTCAAACGTCTTTACTACCATTAAGGCGAAAGTGTCTCACGCAAGGAATCGTACAAGACTCATGATGATGGGTGCTGCGATTGCCGCTCTAACTCCTATCGGTGCTTCTGCGCAGAACCTGGCCGGTACTGGCTATGATGCAGGAACTTCCGCATTGGAGGAGGTCGCATCCGAGTTGGTCAAGTACATTCCGTATGTAGTCAACTTGTGTTATGCTCTTGCTGGTATCTTTGCCGTTGTCGGTGCCATCTCTGTGTACATCGCCATGAACAACGAGGAGCAGGATGTCAAGAATATCTTAGTCCTCCGAAATGTGTTTGAAAAGACAAGAAAGCAAATGAAAGTAAACACACTAAGTATCAATGTATTAAGCGATAATTTGAACTTTCCGATGTTTGCGGAACTCACTCTTAAAAAGACATAAAAGACTGTTTCTTGTTTCCGTTTTGTTTCTCG
>NZ_JAHQUY010000154.1 GCF_019052365.1 Leyella stercorea | reverse complement strand
TGCTTTTTTATATGTTCTTTCCATCTTAATTGTCCGACTACGGAGGAACAAATCACCGACAGGCAAGTTCTTTTGAGAGTAACCCAAAAGGTTTCGAGTAACTCGAAACATACCTTGCTGTGTCTTTGTGGACACAATATTTTGGCAAGAATAAAACCTAATACCATTGTACTTTCTCACCACAAGATACTTGTTGTAAGTGTTCTTGGCTCTGTCCTTGCCTACACGCTTGGCAAAGGCTGCGTTCTCCTTGTCGAAAGCTCTGAGCAAGGTCTCGTATTCGGTGCAAAATTAAACTATGAGAGTTGCATGGCAAAACCAAAACTTACGCAGAATGGGGAAATATGAACAGCCACCGTTAAACAACCACTTGAAACTCAAAATAAAAGCATCATTCTGCTTAGATTTTTGTATCTTTGCACCGGCAAGCGAAAGAACAGTCTTCTTGTGCCAACAGTCGGTCATCAATGATGATCACAAAATGTGCAGGAAACGGCTTTCTGGGGAATTGTGATTCAAGGAACTTTTAAACACAGACAGAGTGTGACTAATTGATTTCAGGTAAAATCGACTTAAAAATAAATATTTATGGCTAAAAAAGGACGTACTTCATTTACAATAGCTGAAATAAACAGACTACATCAGCTATTTATAGAAAAAGATCAAACAACAGACCAAGATGAGAAGAAGGCTATTCGTACAAAGATGCGCAGAATGGGCTTCTATATTTCAGACTTTTCATATGACATGAATTCCACGGATTTTGAACTTCTCTGCAAAAGCGGAAATATATCTATAATAAATTACAATGAGTATGTAAAGTCAAATTGTGAAGATAAAGAACAAAGCAAAATGACAAAAATCCAGGACTGTCATAATCATAAAGAAGGACTGGCTCCTTGGATAGATGAGTTTTCTGAAATTTTAATTCTTGGTTCCTTACCGAGTGATGTATCCATTAAGGAGCAGGCTTATTATCAAAATAAATCAAAGAACTCTTTTTGGAAATTAATGCATGACTTATTGGGTCAAGGTGATGATAGCAAAGAATTTCTGTTAAAAAAACATATTGCTTTGTGGGATTGTCTTGCTGAGGGCAATAGAAAGGGAAGCATGGACTCCAATTTTATTGGAGGCGAGATACCGAATAAACTTCCAGAACTTTTAGTATCATATCCAAATATAAAACGAATAGTGATTAACGGAAGTGGAGATGCAAAAAAATATTTTGATAGATATTTTTCTGCTCTTTATCATCAAATAGAAGTTATAACTGTACCAAGTTCTTCCAATGCTCGCTCAATGTCTTTTGAGGATAAGCTACAGGAATGGAAAAATATTTTAAAATAAGAATTATGGAAATGTACCAGGTAGAAATCACTACTGATATGGATGTAGTGAATATAATAGTTAACGCTTCAGATGAGAATGAGGCTATTTCAATTGCACTGACGATGTTTGAGCAAGGAGAAATAGATACTGAAGGAGGTGTTGTTGTGAATATAGCTGCATTCCCTGCTTGTTAAGTAAGACACAGAACTTACTTGCGAATGTTCAGTATAATAGTATTGATTTACAAACAAAATTATTGCTGTCCGGTAAAACTAATAATGAGTCAAAGACGGCTGAAAGCCCAATAA
>NZ_JAHQUY010000153.1 GCF_019052365.1 Leyella stercorea | reverse complement strand
CAACTACCATAAGAGCAAGGCTATCACTCGTGACTTGGAGATGAAGTACAATCTCCACAAGGCGGACCGCAAGCAACGCCAGGCAGACAATCCACTCCGCAAGGTGGATATAAGCCAAGGCAATGTGAAAAAGCAGGTTGCCAATACCGTAAAATCTCTCTGCGCTACCTACAGGTTCCAGTCCTTGGGCGAATACCGTGCACTTCTTTCCTTATATAATATATCCTTGGAGGAGGTCAGAGGCGAAGTTGGCGGTCGTGAGTATCATGGTTTTGTCTATTCTGCCACGGACGGACAGGGTAATAAGGTTGGAAATCCTTTCAAGGCTTCCAAGATTGATAAATCTGTCGGTATAGAGGCAATAGAAAAACGGTTCGCTTATTCTGCCAAGAAGTTCAAGGAGGAAAAGAAACTCTCCGAGATGACCCGTCATAGTGTGGAAGCTGTCTTGAAGCAGACGTACCATAAGGATAAGTTCGTTGAGTTGCTGAAAGCAAAGGGCATTGATGTTGTTTTCCGCCATACAGCTGACGGCCGTATCTACGGAGCAACATTCATTGACCACCGCACCCAAAGCGTGTTCAATGGTTCAAGGCTTGGAAAGAATCTTTCTGCCAATGCCATTCAGGAGCACTTCTCCTTGCATTACGAGAATGAGCAACCGATACCGCTTACCATTCCAACGGAAGATGGCGTTGTCTTGGAGAAGGAACTTCAAAGCTCAGGATTGTTCGACGAGTACGGCAGCGGTCTTGGACTTATGTCTGGAGGAGGTTCATCAAATGAGGCACAGGAAGCAGCATTCGACAGAGAACTACGCAGAAAGAAAAAGAAGCGCAAAGGGCGAAGCCTTTAGTTGTATCATCAAGATTGGCTTTCTTGAACAATGGAGAAAGCCAGCTTTATGTAAAATCAAAGTATAACTTCAAAATAGAAAAACAATGGCACAAGAAGATGATTTGAGAGCATTGGGAAAAATTATGGATTTTCTCCGTGCCGTGAGTATCATACTCGCAATTATGAATGTGTATTGGTATTGCTATGAGGCAATGCACATGTGGGGAGTGACAATCGGGGTTGTTGACAGAATCCTTATCAACTTCAACCGTACAGGTGGAAAATATTTTATATCGCAGTGACACTGTTTGTTTATGAAAAATATAATTGGTTAACTAAATCTCCAATATCACAGGATAGTGATCCCCACCCTTCATATGATATCCTCGTACACATGTTTTTAGCTGTAATCTGCTATCGATAAGGAAATAATCTAATTCTCGACCTGAAATATGTGTTGGCATACCACAACAGGCAAAATAAGCACTATTTCCCGGCCTACTTCTGGTACCTGTGGTCATTATTCTTAAATTATCTGATAATTCGCTTGGCGTTGAATTCATATCTCCGCCAATGATGAAAGGAGATACTGCATGGCGTACTAAATCTCTTATATCTCCTACAGCACCAGACCCAGATTCGCAATGAAGGGTATAAATGTTACATCCATTATAATTTAAACAAATTGCGGATCGGCCTGTTCCTGATATCAGATAATGTATTGATGCTACAAAATTCAAATCCGCAATGATACAAGTATTACATCTCTGATTATAAGCACCTGCATGTTCTACCACAATATAGTGGTATCTACCAC
>NZ_JAHQUY010000021.1 GCF_019052365.1 Leyella stercorea | reverse complement strand
GTTAAATATCTCAAGCAGCAGGAATCCGTTTAATCCGTTCAATCCGTTGTTAAATCTCCTAAGCTGCAGGAATCCGTTTAATCCGTTCAATCCGTTGTTAAATATTCCAAGCTGCAGGAATCCGTTTAATCCGATTAATCCGTTGTTAAATATCCTAAGCAACAGGAATCCGCTAATCCAATTCTTGCTTGGTTGGTGCACTTGAGACAAGTGCACCCCCTAAAAAAATCCGTTTAATCCGTTGTTAAATATCTCAAGCAGCAGGAATCCGTTTAATCCGTTCAATCCGTTGTTAAATATCCCAAGCAGCAGGAATCCGTTTAATCCGTTCAATCCGTTGTTAAATCTCCTAAGCTGCAGGAATCCGTTTAATCCGTTCAATCCGTTGTTAAATATTCCAAGCTGCAGGAATCCGTTTAATCCGATTAATCCGTTGTTAAATATCCTAAGCAACAGGAATCCGCTAATCCAATTCTTGCTTGGTTGGTGCACTTGAGACAAGTGCACCCCCTAAAAAAATCCGTTTAATCCGTTGTTAAACATCTCAAGCAGCAGGAATCCGTTTAATCCGATTAATCCGTTGTTAAATATCCTAAGCAGCAGGAATTCGTTCAATCCGTTTCTTGCTTGGTTGGTGCACTTGAGACAAGTGCACCCCCTAAGAGTGCGTCCCCTAAAAGTGCGCCCCCTGAGAGTGCACTCCCTAAGAGGAGAATCTTGCGGCGCCAACGAAGATTATGCGCGAAAACTCGGAGAATGTGGCGGTATAAGTGTAACTTTGCAGGAGAAAAGAGAAAACGATATGGAAACACTGAAGGAAAAGACAGCGAAGGGCCTGCTCTGGGGCGGCCTGAATAGTGGCGTGCAGCAGGTGGTGGGCCTCGCGTTCGGCATCGTGCTCGGACGACTGCTCTCGCCGTCCGACTACGGCATGATGGCGATGATAAGCATCTTCTCGCTCGTGGCGACAGCGCTGCAGGACAGCGGCTTCCGCACGGCACTCACCAACCTTAAGGATCCGCGACCGGAGGACTACAACTCGGTGTTCTGGTTCAACATCATCGTGGCTACCACGCTCTACGCCGCACTCTTCCTCGCCGCACCGCTCATCGGCGACTACTATCACACGGAGCGCGTAGTGCCGCTCTGTCGCTACGCCTTCCTGAGCATCATCATCGCCTCGCTGGGCACGGCGCAGTCGGCTTACCTCTTCAAGCATCTGAAGGCGAAGCAGCAGGCAGCCGCCGGCGCCATCGCCGTCATCTCGTCGAGCCTCGTGGGTGTGGGCATGGCGTTTGCGGGCGCAGCCTACTGGTCGCTCGCCACGCAGGGACTGGTGTACGTGTCTATCAACACCTTCTTCCAGTGGCACTACTCGCCGTGGCGCCCTACGCTGCGCGGCATCTCGTTCGCGCCGGTGCGCCGCATGTTCCGCTTCTCGTGCAAGATACTCGCCACGACGATAATGACGCACGTGAACAACAACGTGCTCAACATCCTGCTGGGCCACTACTTCTCACCGCGCGACACGGGCAACTACAATCAGGCGTATCAGTGGAACACGAAGTGCTACTCGCTGGTGCAGAGCATGGTGGCGCAGGTGGCGCAGCCGGTGCTCGTGAGCCTGGGCAACGAGCCTGGGCGCCAGACCGACGTGTTCCGCAAGATGATGCGCTTCACGGCGTTCATCGCCTTCCCGCTGCTGCTGGGCTTCGGACTGGTGGCTAAGGAGTTCATCGTGCTTGCCATCGGCGAGAAATGGCTCGCCTCGGCTGCGCTGATACAGATACTGTGCGTGGCGGGCGCCACGATGCCCATCGCCACGCTGTTCTCCAACATGATTATCTCGAAGGGCCGCTCGGGCACGTTCTTCTGGTGCACGTTCTCGCTGGGCGTGGTGCAGATAGGCGTTATGATGATGCTCTGGCGTCAGGGCATCACGCGCATGGTGGAGGCTTACACGGCGCTCAACGTAGTGTGGCTCGGCGTGTGGCTCTTCTTCGTGCGCCGTCTCACGGGCTACGGCCTGCGCATGTTCCTGCGCGACGTGATGCCGTTCGCTCTTGCTGCCGCCGCCGTGATGGGCGCCGTCCATTACGCTACGCTCTCTATCAGCAACCTCTGGCTGTTGCTCGGCACGCGTTTCGTGCTCGCCATAGCGCTTTATTATGCGGTGATGAAGGTGGCAAGGGTGAAGATACTGGCGGAGTGCGAGGCATTTGTACGCCGCAAACGCGGATAGCGCAGAGTGTAATGGTGTTACAGCAATGTGGTAACGCCATTACAGCAGCGTGGTAATGCTATTACAGCAGCGTGGTAACAACATTACATCGCCGCGGTAATCGTCTCCAAGGGGGTGTCTTCAAGGGGGTGCCTTCAAGGGGGTGCACTTGTCTCAAGTGCACCAACCGAGCTACGTTAGTGCACTTCTTATTATATTAACGCACCTCATGCTACGTTGGTGCACTTGAGACAAGTGCACCCCCTGAAGATAGCACCAACAAAAAACTTGAGACAAGTGCACCCCCAGAAGATAGCACTAACAAAAAACTTGAGACAAGTGCACCCCCTAAAGATAGCACTAACAAAATAAAAGGTGCACTTGAGACAAGTGCACCCCCTTAGAGTTTATTCCATTGAAAAAGAATGTTATCGCTTGATAACCTTGTGTGTGCGTCCGTTGAACTTCACAATGTACGCACCACGCTGAACATCGCCGAGCGTTGTGCCTACGCGTGTGCCGTCGAGCGTGTAAACGCCGTCAGCAACGAGCGGTGTGTTGTTCTTAACGCTGTTGATGCCGGTAAGATTGCCCTCAGCGTCGATTTCGACGGTAGCAATCTCAGAGCAGATGGCAGCCTCGCTGTCAAGATAAGCAGCCACGACGTAATACTCCTCGCCTTTCTCCAGGTCCTGATACTCTACAGCGGCACTGCCCTGGTTGGCGTTAGCATTGAACCACTCGTTCAACTCGTCGTTAGCAAGGAAATCGTACAGCTGCGCGCTGATGCCGGTCTGCATATAGTCGAGCATGTTCATGTCCTCGCCAGTGAACTCGTCAACCATTTTTGACTTTACGATATGACCGAGGGTGTAGTAGAGGTTAGGATCGTCGGGAGTGCAAGTCACCTTCACACCTTCAGCCGTCTTCTCAGCCTCCAGCTTTATACGGTTACTGATGTGCTGCGCAGGCTTCGTGCGGAACGGCAGACGCTTGATAGCGGTAGTGTTGTTGCCGTTTTCATCAACGCCGTGATACCAAATTACATACTCGCGGTCGGGCAGCAAACCAGCCTGATATTCTGCAGCATCGCCATGGAAGCCGAACGACTGTACAACATCCTTAACATCCATCTGATAGCCTTTTGCCATCTCCTCGAACCATTTCTTGTCTTCGCTGGCGAGAGTCTCGTCGTCGTTATAGCCATTCTCTTCAAAGATTTCCTTCTCAAGATAAGACACATAATAATATGCGGTCTCGTCGGTTGTTGTCATTGTCTCGTGAACATAGCACTCGTGAATGTCGAGAGTAAGCGTCACAGGGTTTGGATTTGTTGTCTGCGCTGAAGCTGCGAGCGAGAGTGCCGCAAGCATTGAGAGCGCGAAGTAGCGTAGTTTTTCATATTGTTTTTTGTTAAAGGGTTATATACCAGTGAAAATGCGGGGTGTAGAGCCTGTTCGGAGCCGACGATTACTTCTTCGGCGCCGAACAGAAATCGCGGAAGCGGTCCATCCACTTGCCGCCAATCATGCACGCCACGCCGATAGCCACGAACGGGATGCTCAGCAGCTGTCCCATGTCGAGCGGCAGCGAAGCCTCGAACGCCTCCTGCACCTCCTTGGTGTACTCGATGAAGAAGCGTGCGGTGAAGATGTACGTCAGACAGAGTCCGAAGAAGAAGCCCGTGCCCACGCGCTGCGGCATACGGCGGTAGAAGTACCAGCCGATGAAGAACAGCAGAGCGTAGGTGATGGCCTCGTAGAGCTGTCCAGGGTGGCGCGGCATGGGGTCTACCTGCTGGAAGATGAACGCCCAGGGCACGTCGGTTATCTTGCCGATAATCTCCGAGTTCATGAGGTTGCCCAAGCGTATGAAGCACGCCGTGAGCGGCGTAGCGATGGCTATGTTGTCGAGCACCTGCCAGATGTTCATCTTCGTGCGGCGCACGTAGACGAACAGAGCGAGCATCAAGCCCAGCGTACCGCCGTGCGAGGCAAGTCCGCGATAGCCCGTGAAGCGCCATCCGCCGTCAGGCAGGAAGTCGATGGGCAGGAATATCTCCACGAAGTGTTTCCACGACGAGAGGAAGAAGTCGGGCTGGTAGAAGAGGCAATGGCCAAGACGTGCTCCGGCGAGTATGCCGATGAAGCAGTAGATGAAGAGCGGGTCGAACAGCTCGGGCTTCACCTTCTGCTCCTTGTACAGACGCTGCACGCAGAGGTAAGCCAGCGCAAGACCCACGAGCCAGCAGAGCGAGTACCAGTGGAACTCAAGAGGGCCGAGCTTGAAGGCTGTAGCGCTCGGATCCCATATTATATATAAAAAATGTGCCATTTTTTATTGTGGTGAGATGGTGAGATGGTGAGGTGGTGAGATTGGTGTTGAGGGGTTGAGATGGTGAGGTGGTGAGATTGGTGTGAAGTTTATGGCTTCCATTGGGAGTTGTCCCCATTCTTTATTATTGAGAATCTCAAAGAATAAAGAAGACGGGCGATGACCTCCACCTGCTTACTAACAGCATGTTGTTCTTCGTAGCTAACGTATCCCAATTCGGCGGATATTTCTATCTGACACTCTACCTCCATCAAAGAGCCGTAGGCTATGTCAATGAAATGGATTTTCTCTTTAGAAGAAGCTCTTCCAAACCCTTCTGCTATATTTGAAGGTACAGAGATTACGGCTCTACGCAACTGATTGCAGAGAGCGTATTCCTCTTCTTTGGGGAACTTTTTCAACAAGAAGTATATATACTTCACCAATTCCTTGGAGTAGTTGTATACGTCCAATTTCTTAAAATAGAAATAATTCATAGGCTATATATTATAGTATAGACTATATATTATAGTATAGTAATGTCAACACATCACCACCACAACACCTCAACCTCAATGTCTAATGCGCCAGCATTAGACATTGAAACGGAAGTGCATGATGTCGCCGTCCTGCACTACATAATCCTTGCCCTCGATAGAGAGCTTGCCAGCCTCGCGCACTGCAGCCTCAGAACCGTACTGCATGTAGTCGTCGTACTTGATTACCTCGGCACGGATGAAGCCCTTCTCGAAGTCGGTGTGGATGACGCCGGCACACTGCGGAGCCTTCCAGCCCTTGTGGTATGTCCACGCCTTCACCTCCATCTCGCCGGCGGTGATGAATGTCTGCAGGTTGAGCAGGTTGTAAGCCTTCTTGATGAGACGGTTCACGCCGCTCTCCTCAAGGCCCAGCTCCTCAAGGAACATCTGCTTGTCCTCGTAAGTCTCGAGCGACGCGATGTCCTCCTCGGTCTTCGCAGCGATGACGAGCATCTCCGCGCCCTCGTTCTTTGCTATCTCCGCAATCTGCTCCGAATACTTGTTGCCGCTCTTTGCCGACGCCTCGTCTACGTTGCACACGTAGAGCACGGGCTTGGCGGTGAGCAGGAAGAGGTCGTGAGCGTAGCGCTGCTCCTCCTTCGACTCGAACTCTACGCAGCGTGCGTTCTGTCCCTTCTCAAGCACCTCCTTGTAAGCCTCAAGCACAGACACGGCTACCTTGGCGTCCTTGTTGTTGCCAATGGATGCTATCTTCGACTGCTTCTGCAGCTGCGACTCTACGGTCTCGAGGTCCTTCAGCTGCAGCTCGGTGTCGATAACCTCCTTGTCCTCAACCGGGTTGACTACGGCGCCACCCTCGCGCACGATGTTGTCGTCGTCGAAGCAGCGCAGCACGTGGATGATGGCGTCGGTCTCGCGGATGTTGCCGAGGAACTTGTTGCCCAAGCCCTCGCCCTTAGACGCACCCTTCACGAGTCCGGCGATGTCTACAATCTCGCAAGTTGCGGGCACGATGCGACCCGGGTGAACTATCTCGGCAAGCTTCGTGAGGCGTTCGTCGGGAACGGTGATGACGCCCACGTTAGGCTCGATTGTACAGAAAGGGAAGTTGGCTGCCTGCGCCTTAGCGTTAGAGAGGCAGTTGAAAAGAGTGGACTTGCCCACGTTAGGGAGTCCTACGATACCACATTTTAATGACATTGTTATTGTTGTTTGTTATTATTTTATTGATGTTGTAATGTTGAGGTGTTGAGGTGTTGAGATATGCGGGTGAGCGGTCAGCTCCTTACTCCTCCGAATAGAGCACCTGTATAAGCGTCTGACCGACAGCCTTCATCACGTTGGGGTCGATATTGTCCATCGTGTCGTTGACGGTGTGCCATGTCGGACCGAACGAACTCTGCTGACAGTCGGGGAAGCAGGGTATGATGTCGATGCAGGCGATGCCAGCCTTCTCGTTCACCGGCACATGGTCGTCGGTGACCATCGCGCCGTCCTTCATCGGGAAGAACGAGCCGTAGCCTATCTGTGCCGCTGTGCGCCACACCTTGTTCACAATCTCTGAAGCGTACTGCTTCGACACGCCCTCCTGGTAGAACTTGGAGCCTTGTCCGCCCACCATGTCGAGCAGTATGCCGTAGCGTGCCTCGTAGCCTTCGGGCAGGTGCTCAGCCCAATACTGCGCACCGAGCGCCCATGTGTCGGCGTCGTCAGCCTGGTCTGCCCACTGCGGTGTGCCCCAGTCTTCGGCGTCGAAGCACACGAAGTCGACACCTATCTGCAGCGTCGTGTCGCTCTGCAGGGCGCGAGCCAACTCGAGCATCACAGCCACGCCACTCGCTCCGTCGTTGGCAGCCATCACCGGACGGCGCCAGTTGGTAGAATCGGGGTCGTTGTCAGCCCACGGACGACTGTCCCAGTGGGCGCAGAGCAGTATGCGTGTGGTCTGTTCGGGGCGGAAGCGCGCTATGATGTTGCGCGAGCGCAGCATCGTGCCGTCCCATCCCTTCAGCTCGGCGTCCTGAGCCTCAACGCTCATGCCGAACTCGCGGAACTTCTGCATTATCCACTCGCCGCAGCGGTCGTGAGCCGCAGAGTTCATGACGCGCGGACCAAACTCGCACTGCTTTGCGGCGAACATGTACGCCGAGTCGGCGCGGAACGTAGGACCTACGAGCGCCACGGTGTCGGGCTCGGCGGCTGTCTTCGATGCGTTCTTGCACGATGCGCACGAACATGCTATCGACACTATTGCAACCAGTGAAAGCACTGAAAATAAAATTTGTTTCATTGTTTATCCAAATAATTCAAAATTGAACATTACGCATTAGCCTTCGCCTCGTATGCCAATGCGTACATGCGTATCTGCTTCACCATAGCGAGCAGTCCGTTGGAGCGTGTCGGCGAGAGGTGGTCCTTCAGACCGATGCGCTCGATGAAGTAGAGGTCGGCGTCGAGAATCTCGCGCGGCGTATGTCCGCTGATAACCTGAATGAGCAGCGCTATGATGCCCTTCACGATGAGAGCATCGCTGTCGGCGGTGAAGACGAGACGACCGTCGTCGGTCATATCGCACTGCACCCACACACGGCTCTGGCAGCCGTCGATGAGGTTCTGCTCGGTTTTATACTTCTCGTCGAGCGGCTCAAGGTCGCCGCCGAGGTCTATGAGTAACTGGTATTTGTCCATCCAGTCGGTGAAGTCCTGAAACTGTTCAATGACTTCGTCCTGTGCTTCGTTTATTGTCATGATTGTTGTTTTTATGGTGTTATGTTGAGGTGGTGATTTTATGTTGCTATGGTGAGGTGTTGAGATGTTGAGATTTGCTGGTGAGATGGTGTTAGGGGTTGTTATGGTGAGATGTGAGAGTGTACAAATGTCAACACATCAACATTCAACATCTCAACTTCATATGTCAACATCTCAACACATCACCACCTCAACATCATTTCTCAACACATCAACATCATATCTCAACATCTCAACACATCAACATCTCGACTTCAAGATTGCGCCTGCGCAGGAACAATCTTGAACAGTTTGTCGCTTGGTCTGATCTTCGCCGGCACGCGGAACGACACGTGCTGACCCTTATGCGCCGTCTCCACCGGCTTCAGGTCGTAGCGTATCTCGTCTACGTCTACATACATCACGCCCGTTGTCGGACCGGTGATGAGCAACTTGTCGCCAACCGAGAACTCCATCGCCTCGCACGTGAACTCAGCCACGCCGATGTTAGAGAAATACTTCACGCCGCGACCCACGTACACCTTCTTCTCCGTAGCGTTCGATCCGTAGTTGCTGTTCCACTCGCCCAAAGTCTGACCCTGATAGTAGCCGTCCCAAAAGCCGCGGTTGAAGACCGTAGCGAGCGTTGCGTCCCACTCGTCCTTCTTCTCGTCGGTGAACGTGCCGTCGAGCACAGCCGCAATAGCCTGCTTGTAGCAGCGCACCACGTTGTAGACGTACTCTGCGCCGCGAGCGCGACCCTCTATCTTGAAGACGCGTACGCCCGAACGCATCATGCGGTCGATGAAGCGGATGGTCTTGAGGTCCTTCGGCGACATGATATACTTGTTGTCAATCTCGAGCTGGTTGCCAGTCTCGTTGTCGGTGACGGTGTACGAACGACGGCATATCTGCATGCACTCGCCGCGGTTGGCAGAGCGTCCGGTGTTGGCAAGACTCATGTAGCACTTGCCACTCACAGCCATGCACAACGCACCGTGGCAGAACATCTCGATGCGCACCAGCTCGCCCTTCGGTCCGCAGATGTGCTGCTTCTCTATCTGCTCGAAGATGTAAGCCACCTGGTCCATGTTCAGCTCGCGCGCCAAGACAACAACGTCGGCAAACTGAGCGTAGAACTTCAGAGCCTCGGCGTTGCTGATGTTGAGCTGCGTAGAGAGGTGAACCTCTACGCCCACCTGACGGCAGTAGCTCATAACAGCCACGTCGGAAGCTATCACCGCAGAGATGTTAGCCTCCTTCGCCGCGTCGATGATCTGGTGCATCAGCTCCACATCCTCGTCGTAGATGATGGTGTTTACGGTGAGATAGCTCTTCATGCTGTGCTCTGTGCAGATGGCTGCTATCTCATGCAGGTCCTCAATAGTGAAATGGTTGGCAGAATGTGAGCGCATGTTCAGCTGCTCCAC
The DNA here is from genome assembly GCF_019052365.1 of Leyella stercorea. Taxonomy (GTDB): domain Bacteria; phylum Bacteroidota; class Bacteroidia; order Bacteroidales; family Bacteroidaceae; genus Prevotella. Next base: position 33,720 of record NZ_JAHQUY010000021.1, on the reverse strand, counting down.
ACCGAAGTAGATGCTGTCGGCGCCTGCCTGAATGGCTGCCTGAAGGCTCTCACGCGAACCTACCGGCGCCATTATCTCATAATCGTGTATGTTTGTATTGATCATATTCTTTGTTTTCTGAGGGAGAAAGAGGGGCGGAACGGCAAACATCTGAACATCATTTGTCACCATCCGGACATCATTTGTCACCATCTCACCATCTCAACACCTCACCCCTTTATATTAATAAGGTGCAAAGTTACTAAAAATCGGCCTAACACGTGTTTAAAAACAATATTTAACAGTAAAAGTAGCCACTTGAATTGTTATTTCCAGAACAACCCATACTTTTGCAGCAGATTAAGACACAGAAAACAACATTGCGGAGTCCATCTCAAGGGGGTGCAGCTGTCTCAGCTGCACCAACAAAACAGTTGGCACTTCCTAAATGATTGGTGCACTTGAGACAAGTGCACCCCCTAAGACAACACAAAAAAACAATATATATAGTTACTTGATTCTTACTAACTTTAATTATCTAAAACACATGGAAAACACAAAGAAGGTTGCCGCAAATGCGGCAACCGCTTTTAACGCAACTAACGAGTATGCAACACTTTACGACCTGCGCCTGTCGAAGCACTTCACGCTGCGCAGCCTCGCGCTTTCGGGCGCCGTGATACGCCACCGCATCGCCAACGTGCCTACGACTGAGGAGACGGAGCGTCTGCGTGCGCTGTGCGAGAACGTGCTCGAACCGCTAAGGCGCCGCTTCGGCGTGATACGCGTCGTGAACGGATACCATTCGGAAGAGCTCTGCCGACTTACGGGCAGCGACAACACATCGCAGCACCGCCTCGGCGAGGAGGCTGACATACACGTATCGAGCATGGAGGTGGCGCAGAAGATGCACGACTTTATAAAGGCGAACCTCGCCTACGACCAGCTTCGACTCGAAGCGAAGCCGAAAACCTGCACGATAATACTACACGTGAGCTATAAAGCGGTGAGGGGTTGAGATGGTGAGGGGCTGACCACACGCTTCGGCAGTTCGTTCAGCACGCGCTCCACAGTGTCGGCAATGGTTATCGGGTCGATGGCGTTCATGCAGGCATGGTCGCCACGCATACACGGAACATTGCCGAACACGCTGCACGGACGGCACGGCATGTCAACCTGCACCACGTCGCCCATGCGATGGTTCCAGCCAAGGAAGCCGGCAAACGGATGCGTAGCGCCCCATACACTCACAATGCGTATGCCGGTGAGCGCAGCCAAGTGCATGTTGACGCTGTCCATGCAGAGCATCACGTCGAGATGGCTCATCACTATCAGCTCCTGCTGCAGCGTACCGAGAAGCACAGACGCATTCACACACTCCTTATATCGTGCGCACCATGTGTCGAGCACTTTCTGCTCAGCCTCGGTGCGCCCGAAAAGCAGTACACGGCACGACGGATGGCGGCGTATCAGCTCTGCCACAACCTGCTCCATCTTCTCCGGCGGATAGACTTTCTCCTTGTAAATGGCAAACGGCGCCACGCCTATCCACTGCTGGAATATCTTCTTCTCGCCTATCTGCTCGGGCACAAGGCGCAGGTTGCCGCCCGTGGGCGGGAATATGGAATGAAAATCGACCTTCACAGGATAGCCCAAGCGCGAGAGCACGTCGGTATAATTCTCGAAAGCCGTAGGCAACTGGCGCAGCTGCTTGTCCTTCTGCGCCGTCAGCTTGCGGCGTTCGGACACATGACGGTCTATATGCTCCACACGGAAGCGGCTCAGGTTGAAGCGGATGCGCAGATAGCGCGACGAAAGAATATTGTGCATGTCGGCAATAGCCGTGAAGTTCTTCGCAATAAGTCGGCGGTAGAGGGCGTTAAGCCCTGTCACACCCCTGTATTCACCCTGCAAATCGGCACCCATAAAGCCCACATTCGGAGCCAGCCCCTCGAAGAAAGGACGAGCGAAAGGGCGACTCAGCACAGTGATGCGCAAGTCGGGATATTGGCGTGCGAGCGAACTGACCACAGGCACAAGCATAGCTACCTCGCCTTGGGCAGAAAATCGTATAATCAGGAGGTGGTCGGTTTTCATTGTAATATATTTAACGAACAAGTTGGCGGGTGAAGAATATCCACTCGCTATTTTTGTTTAGGTTCACGCAGCCTGTAACGCGGCTAACACTGCAAAAATAGTGGAAATAGCGCAAACAGCCAAAGATTTGCGGTGATATTTTACATTTTTATACGCCTGTACCTATAAATCATGAATATATACACAGACAAAACATAGATAAGTACGCAAACAAAACATTAATAAGTAAGCAAAAAGAGCTATCGTAATAATTAAAAAAAGTGATTTTTACACAATTATGTATTTGAAATCAAATATAAGTAGTAAATTTGCAAGACTTTAGCCCCTAAGCATTGATACATTATTAAAAAAACAAATACAACTTATGGACAAACTTAGTTACGCTTTGGGCCTTGGCATAGGCCGCCAGCTCTCACAGATGGGAGCCGAGAACCTTAACATCGACGACTTCGCTCAGGCTATCAAGGACATGCTTGAGGGCAAGGAGCCGCAGGTGGCTGATCAGGAGGCTCAGACGATTGTTACAGAATTTTTCCAGCAGCAGGAGGCTAAGCAGCGCGCAGCCGCAGCCGAGAAGTATAAGGAGAACAAGGACAAGGGCGAGGCTTGGCTCGCAGACAAGGCTCTTGAGGAGGGCGTAGTATCGCTGCCTTCAGGTCTTATGTATCAGGTGCTCAACGAGGGCAACGGCAAGAAGCCGACCGCTGAGGACACCGTAGAGTGCCACTACGAGGGTCGCCTCATCGACGGCACAGTATTCGACAGCAGCTACAAGCGCGGCGAGTCGGCTACATTCCCGTTGAACGGCGTTATCGCAGGCTGGACAGAGGGCGTGCAGCTCATGTCTGAGGGCGCAAAGTACCGCTTCTTCATACCTTACCAGCTGGCATACGGCGAGCGCGGCGCAGGCGCAGCTATCCCGCCGTTCGCAGCATTGGTGTTCGACGTAGAGCTTATCAAGGTTCTCTAAAGAAACAACTAAAAAACAACAATAACACAAACAATGAAAAAGTTTTCAATCGTAGCCGCTTTGGCTATTGCCATTTCTGGCATCTTCGCTTCTTGCGGAAACTCTCCCGCAAAGGCAAATCTTAAGAACGACGTAGACACACTGAGCTACGCTATCGGTATGGCTCAGACCCAGGGTCTGAAGCAGTATCTGTTGCAGATGGACATCGACACCACCTATATCGACGAATTCGTAAAGGGTCTGAACGACGGTGCTAACGCTGGCGACAACAAGAAGAAAGCCGCTTACTACATGGGTGTACAGATCGGTCAGCAGATCTCTAACCGCATGGTTAAGGGCATCAACCACGAGATCTTCGGCGACGACTCTACAAAGACTATCTCTCTGAAGAACTTCATGGCAGGCTTCGTTCAGGGCGTACACGGCAAGGGCATCATGACAATGGAGCAGGCTGGCCAGGTAGCTCAGCAGAAGATGATGGCTATCAAGTCTAAGTACATGGAGCAGAAGTACGGCGCGCTGAAGAAGCAGGGCGAGGAGTGGATGGCTGCCAACGCTAAGAAGGCAGGCGTGAAGACTCTTCCCTCAGGCGTACAGTACAAGGTTATCAAGGAGGGCAACGGCGCTATGCCGAAGGACACCTCACTCGTAAAGGTACACTACGAGGGCAAGCTCATCAACGGCAAGGTGTTCGACAGCAGCTACAAGAACAACCAGCCTATCACTCTGCGTGCTAACCAGGTAATCAAGGGTTGGACAGAGGCTCTCGTACACATGCCGGCAGGCTCTGTATGGGAAGTATACATCCCGCAGGAACTCGCTTACGGCGACCGCGAGCAGGGCGAGATCAAGCCTTACTCTCCGCTGGTGTTCAAGATTGAGCTTATCAGCGTTAACGGAAAGTAATCAGGTTGAGAAGTAAACAAAAAGACAAGTAGACGAGTTGATGAGTAGACGGTAACGCCTGCCCACTCGTCTACTTTATCCTTTAAACCAATAAATAAAAATGAGAAAGATATTGACACTGGCGATGGTTGCTCTGCTCTCTGCAACCTTCACCAACGCTTCTGCAAAGGACAACAAGGAATGCAAGAAGGCGAAGACAGAGTGCAGCAAGGCTGACAAGAAGAGCAAGAAGAACAAGAAGGAGTGCAAGAAGGGTGCTGCAGGCTGCTGCAAGGCTCCGGTGGCGCTCCTGAGCATGTCCGACTCGCTGAGCTACGCTGCCGGCATGACCTACACCACCGGTCTGATGGAGTACGTAGGCAAGCAGTACGGCGTCGACTCTACATCTATGGACGCGTTCGTAGCTGGTCTGCGCGAGGGTATCAAGCGCTCTAACGACAAGCAGTTCATGGCTCACAGCGCCGGCGTGCAGATTGCACAGATGCTCGAGACACGCATGTATCCGGGCGTTGCTAACGAGGTGAAGAACACTCAGTGGATTCTCGACAGCATCAACTTCAACCGCGGCTTCATCGACGCCGTTGTCAACGACACTACCGAGATGAAGGCTGCTGACGCAAAGAAGTTCTTCGAGAACACAATGACCACAGAGAAGCGCCGTCAGGAGGATGCCTACAAGAAGGAGAACACCGACTGGCTCGCTGCCAACGCCAAGAAGGAAGGCGTAGTTACGCTGCCTTCAGGCCTGCAGTACAAGGTGCTCACAGCCGGAACCGGCGAGGTGGCTACTAAGGACGACAACGTAACCGTACGCTACGAGGGCAAGACCATCGACGGCAACGTGTTCGACAGCAGCTACAAGCGCAATCCTGACACATCTACTTTCCGCCCAGACCAGGTTATCAAGGGCTGGACAGAGGCTCTCACCTCTATGCCTGCAGGCAGCACATGGATGCTCTACATCCCGCAGGAACTGGCTTACGGTTCGCGCGCAGCAGGTCAGATTAAGCCCTACTCTACTCTTATATTCAAGGTAGAGCTCGTGAAGATCGACCGCAAGCAGCAGCCGGCTGAGGCAAAGAAGGAGGAGAAGAAGACTCCGGCTAAGAAGACCGCTGCAAAGAAGAGCAGAAAGAAGTAAAACAATATTCTGTTGACTCGGTTGAGTCAACAGAATAAATTGAGAGTTGAGAATTTAGAGTTGAGAGTTATAATATGTTTTGCAACTTTCAAGAGCTGCTAATGAACTATCAAGGTAATCATAACTCTCAATTCTCAACTCTCAATTCTCAACTAAGTAAACTCTCAATTCTCAACTAATAACCCTAAACAATATGCTTGAAGAAGACATTCGCAAACAAATCATTGCCCTTATCAATCGCGAGGTAGTGCCAGCCGTCGGCTGCACCGAGCCGATGTGCGTGTCGCTCTGCGTGGCTCGCGCTACGGAGCTGTTGGGCTGCCGCCCTGAGAAAATCACGGCGCTGCTGTCTGCCAACATCCTTAAGAACGCCATGGGCGTGGGCATACCAGGCACGGGCATGATCGGACTGCCTATTGCCATCGCTCTCGGAGCCATCATCGGCAAGTCGGAATATCAACTGGAGGTGATAAAAGACCTCACGCCAGACTCGCTCGAGGAGGGCAAGCAGTATATCGACGCCGACCATATCTCCATACAGCTCAAGAGCGGCATCACCGAGAAGCTGTACGTAGAGATCACCTGCGAGGCCGACGGCCATAAGGCTACAGCCGTAATCGCCACGTCGCACACCCACTTCGTATACCTGAAGAAGGACGGCGAGGTGCTGCTCGACGAGCGCCACCACAAGGCGGGCGAGGCAGAGAACAACGACATACGCCTGAACATGCGACTTGTCTACGACTTCGCTATGACAACGCCAGAGGACGACCTGCGCTTCATTCTGAAGACACGCGACTACAACTTCCGTATCGCGGAGGAGTCGAAGAAGCACAACTACGGTCACTGTTTGGGCAAGACTATCGACCGCCCACTGAGCCACGGCATCTTCGGCAACTCTATCTTCTCGCATATTATCTCTAAGACAGCATCGGCTTGCGACGCTCGCATGGGCGGCGCGATGATTCCGGTGATGAGCAACTCGGGTTCGGGCAACCAAGGCATCTGCGCCACCAACCCAGTGGCTGTGTACGCCGAGGAGAACGAGAACACCGAGGAGGAACTCATTCGCGCACTAACGCTGAGCCACCTCACAGCCATCTACATCAAGCAGAACCTCGGCAAGCTGTCGGCTCTCTGCGGCTGCGTAGTGGCAAGCATCGGCTCGAGCTGCGGCATCACCTACCTCATGGGCGGCAACTACGAGCACATCTGCTGGTCGGTGAAGAACATGATTGCCAACATCACGGGCATGATATGCGACGGAGCGAAGCCGAGCTGCGCGCTGAAGATTTCGTCGGGCGTGTCTACAGCGCTGCTCTCTGCGCTGCTCTCGATGGAAGGCAAGTGCGTGAGCTCAGTAGAGGGCATCATCGACAACGATGTAGACCGCTCTATACGCAACCTAACAAGCATCGGCGCCGAAGCCATGAACCGCACAGACGAGATGGTGCTCGACATCATGACGCACAAGAGCTGTTAAAATCAGGGGGTGCAGCGGTCCCCGCTGCACCCCCTTTTAAGACAATTCTATTGCCAAGCAACACTTTTTTCCTGTTTTTCTTCTCCACTTGAAAAAAATAATGTACCTTTGCACTCGCAAAAAGCGCTTCATGCGGCAATAGCTCAGTTGGTAGAGCACAACCTTGCCAAGGTTGGGGTCGCGGGTTCAAGTCCCGTTTGCCGCTCTTTTCAAATAGTTTGATTGTTTTTGTTAGGACAGGTAGCAGAAATGCTGCCGTTTTTTATTAAGACATCAAACGAAACGACACAGGTCGCCGCAATGGTGGAATTGGTAGACACGAGGGACTTAAAATCCCTTGGCCAGTAATGGCTGTGCGGGTTCGAGTCCCGCTCGCGGCACATTTTCTCAATTTATATTCTGAAAATTGATAATTTATATTCTTTATTAATCAAACCTACATCTTATTATATTATAAATCACAGATTAGTTTATTATATATTACAGAGTAGGTCATTATAAATTACATCCCAGAACTATAGATTAAAAAAAACATTCACAACGATATGACTTATTCAGAAATATGGCATCGTATAGCCACATCATACGAAGACGGCGAGGCTCGTGCCATTGCGCGCATCCTCATCGAGGAGTTGTTCGGCTTATCGTACACCGACATCGTCTGCGGTGCCACCGACCAGTTGTCAGCCGACGACACGCTGCGTCTTGACACCGCCGTCAGACGCATCGAGCAGGGCGAACCGCTGCAGCACGTGCTGGGCTATGCCGACTTCTGCGGCAACCGCTTCGGCGTGAACGCCTCGGTGCTTATACCGCGCCCCGAAACGGAATGGCTTGTGGACGAGGGCGAGAGGCTGATGAACGGCGCCTCCAACGCTGCACCATCTGCCCCAAAGCGCATCCTCGACATCGGAACGGGCAGCGGCTGCATCGCCATCAGCCTAAAGCTGCGCCTCGGCGAGGCGTATGTGGAGGCGTGGGACATCTCTGAGGAGGCGCTGCACACGGCGGAAAGCAACGCGAAGGCGCTGAAGGCGGAGGTGGCGTTCTGCAAGAGGGACGCGCTGAGGGCTGAGGAGAGCTGTTCTAGGGAGACTAGGGAGGCTAGCTTTTCTAGTAAGCCTAGTATTCCTAGCAAACCTAACGCCCCATGGGACCTGATAGTAAGCAACCCGCCGTATATCTGCGACTCGGAGCGCGCCGACATGGACGACAACGTGCTGCTGCACGAGCCACACACGGCGCTCTTCGTGCCCGACGACGACCCGCTGCGCTTCTACCGCGCCATAGCCCGCTACGCACTGCGCTCGCTGAGCAACGGCGGAAGCCTGCTCTTCGAATGCAACACGAGGTATGCGGAGGCGACGGGCGAGATGATGCGAGAGATGGGCTTCGAGGACGTAACGGTGAACGACGACTGCTTCGGACTGCCAAGGTTCGTGAAGGGAAGCAGCCCCTCCCAATAGACCCCACAACAGCCCCTCCCAACCCTCCCCGTCGGGGAGGGCTTAGTTACCCAAGATGAAACAAACTTTAGGAGGCTACGGCATTCCTGCCGTAGCCATTGGCGACTGAAATAAAAAAAATATTACAACCTTATGCTATGGCTACGGCAGGAATGCCGTAGCCTCCTACCCAAGGCTTAGAAAGGCTTAAGAAGGCTTAGTTCGGCTTAATAACAAAAAAAATGCTACAAAAGAAGAAACCCATAACCGAGCAGGAGGCGCTGCAGAAGCTGTCGGCGCTCTGCGCCCGTGCGGAGCACTCGTCGGGCGAGATGCTCGAGAAGATGCGCCGCTGGCAACTATCGGAGGACGCACGCGAGCGAGTGCTCGACCGACTGATAGACGAGAAGTTCGTTGACGACGAGCGGTTCGCCCGACTCTTCGTGCGCGAGAAGATACGCTTCGACCGATGGGGACGCCGCAAGATAGAGCAGGCGCTCTATCAGAAGGGTGTGGCGAGCGATATAAGCCGCCGCGTGCTCGACGAGGTGGACGACGAGGCGTATGTGGCTGAGCTGAAAAAGCTCATCGCCGCAAAGCGACGCTCGGTGCAGGCTGAGAGCGACTACGAGATGCGCGCAAAGCTGACGAAATACGCCTTGGGGCGCGGATTCGACTATAACGTCATACGCCAGTGCATAGACGGCGCCGACGAACTGCTTGACCAGTAGCAGATGCTGCTATCTTCAAGGGGGTGCACTTGTCTCAAGTGCAACAACGTAGCAAGAGACATATCAACATTGCTCGGCTGGTGCACTTGAGACAAGTGCACCCCCTTGAAGGCAGTCTTAGCCGGAGACCTCCGCTACTAAAGGGTGTGAGAAAAAAGTGTGGGGCGATTAAACCAAGCACACGGAGATACGTCTTATATAACATGAAACACTTAGCACTATTTTTGATGCTCTTCCTCTGCACAGCGGCGGGATGGGCGCAAGGACTTGTGAAAGGAAAAGTCCTTGATAAGCGCAACTCAGAACCACTTAGTTTTGTTAACGTGAAGGTTTCGCAGACTGCCACCGGCAAGTTTGTTAGCGGCGGCATGACAGACGCCGTAGGCAACTTCAATATTCAGGGACTCGCCAACGACCGCTATACTCTGGAACTTACGTTCGTGGGCTACAAGACCGAGACACGCAAGTTCGAGATAACAGCCTCGAACACCAATCAGCACTACAATATTATATATATGTCTGAGGACGCGAAGATGCTGAAGGGTGTCACCGTCACCGGACAGCGCTCAGCTATGAAACTCGAGGTAGACCGCAAGACGTTCGACGTGGCGCAGCTCATCGGCAACGCCGGACAGTCGGCGTCCGAAGTGCTCGACAACATACCTTCCGTTGAGGTAGACAACGACGGCAACGTGTCGCTGCGCGGCAACTCGTCGGTGGAGGTGTGGATAAACGGCAAGGCGTCGGGTCTCACCACCGACAACCGTGCGCAGATTCTGCAGCAGCTGCCTGCCGAGAGCATCGAGAGCATCGAGGTGATTGACAACCCGTCGGCGAAGTTCTCAGCCGAAGGCTCTGCCGGCATCATCAACATCGTGCTGAAGAAAGACCGCAAGGCGGGCTACTACGGTTCGCTGCAGGCAGGTGCCAACACTAAGGGCGGCGCCAACAGCAGTTTCAACATCAACTACAACAGCAGTCTCTTGGACGCATACGCCAACATCGGCTACCGCCACCGCCAGAACACGGGCTACACCGAGAGCACGCAGACCTCCAACACCTACAACCAGAGCTACAAAGCCGACAACGACAACTGGGGCAACAACCTCTTCACACGCGCCGGACTGACGCTGCACGCCTCGAAGAAGGACGACCTGAGCCTGAGCGGAATGCTTATGAAGGGCGAACGCAAGTCGAAGAGCTTCACACCGTACAGATACACCGCCGTGGCTGACGGACTCAGCAACTATCTCATGGACCGACTCACCCGCTCGAGCAGCGACATGAACATGTTCTACACCGAGTTCAACTACCGCCACACGTTCAGCAAGCGCCACCTGCTCGACTTCACCGTCGACTTCAGCCGCTGGAAGTCGGACGGCGACAACTTCTACCGCGACTCGACGGTTTGGGAGGACAACGACGTGCACGCTTACGACTACCAGTACCGCCCACAACACATCAACAACCGCCGTTGGGAGGTGAAGCTCGACTACGAGAACCAGATTACGAAGGACATGAAGGTGGAGGCTGGATACCAGGCTAACTTCTCGCACGAGAACACCCCGCAGGAGTCGTACGTCGACAACACATCGTGGGAAGGCACTGCGGCTACCGAGGACAAGCTCTACTACAACCGCTTCATCTACGACATGGATCTGCACGCCCTCTACGCCTCGCTCAACTACAAGCTGGGCAACTTCGGCGTGATGGCAGGTCTGCGCGGCGAATACTGGAAGGTGAACACCGAGAGCTACACATGGGAGCAGGAGCACGACCCGTCTCTGCGCCAGAAGCCGTTCAAGAAAGACTACTTCCAGCTCTTCCCGTCGCTCTTCCTCTCTTATCAGATAACCGAGTCGCAGCAGCTGCAGCTCAACTACACACGCCGTCTGCGCCGTCCGTGGGGCGGAGAGCTCAACTCGTTCCGCGACACACGCGACGCTACCACCGTGTCGTTCGGTAACCCCGAGCTGACACCAGAGTACAGCCACTCGTTCTCGCTCAACTATCTGAAGACATGGCGCGACCACTCGCTGCTTGTCAGCGCCTACTACCGTCCTACTACCGACGTCATACAGCGCATCAGCTACAAGAACTCGGAGGACGGACTCTTCTACTCTACCTCGATGAACGTGGCGAAGAGCCAGTCGTCGGGTCTGGAGCTGACACTTAAGAACAAGTTCTTCCGCATACTCGACCTCACCACCTCCGCCAACGCCTACTACTACAAGCTCGACGGATTCGCCTACCCCATCGACGGACAGATAGTGAGAGGCGCTGCCGACGACAAGTTTACATGGAACGCCCGCATGACAGCCAGCCTCATCTTGCCCTACGACATCTCCGTGCAGGCGACCGGACGCTACGAGGCACGCCAGGTCATCACGCAGGGCTACCGCAAGCCGTCGTACAGCGTAGACTTCGGCGCACGCAAGAACTTCTTCAACAAGCTCATCACCGTGGCAGTCAACTGCCGCGACTTGCTCAACTCGCGCCAGTGGGAGACATTCACCAGCGGCGACAACTTCACACGCCACCAGATAAACAAACGAGGCGGACGCCGCTTCAATTTCACCGTGACGTGGAACTTCGGCAACATGAAGCAGAAGCACCGTCAGCAGACCAAGCGTAACGACGGTAGCAGCCAGATGCAGCAGATGGACTACAACGGCACGGGAGAAGAATAATTGGTTGAAAAGCATGAAGGTATAGTTCTTTTTTGTACCTTTGTGCTTGAATACAACGATTACAAATAAAATTTAGATATTTATGAAAAAGATTAAGTTTATCATGGCAGCAGTGATGCTGCTCATCGGTGCTACAACAATGCAGGCACAGAGCCTCGGCGACATCCTCGGCGGTATCGGCAAGGCTATCATCGGCGACAAGGCTACAACAGAAGAAGGCATCAAGGGCACATGGCAATACACGGGTCCGGCGTGCGAGTTCGAGAGCGACAACCTTCTGGCTAAAGCCGGCGGAACAGCTGCTGCAGCAAAGATCGAGAGCAAGCTGTCGCCCATCATGAAGAAGTACGTGCCAGGCATCGTATACACCTTCGACGGCAAGGGCAACTACACCACAAAGATCAAGAAGCAGACCATACACGGCACATACACTTTCAACAGCAAGGAGAAGACCATCACCTTCAAGCCTAAATTCGGCAAGGAGTACACCGCTCACGTAAGCGTGCAGGGCAAAGAGATGACGCTCGTCTTCAACGCCGACAAGCTGATGACCATCCTCAAAGGCATCTCTAACACAACAGCCACACAGAGCACCACAGCAGCTACCATCAACGCGCTGCTCAAGAAGTACAACGGCATGCGTCTCGGCTTTAAGCTGAAGAAGTAAAAAGATGTTGAGGTGTTGTTGTGTTGAGGTGTTGAGAAAAGTTGAGATGGTGTTGTGTTGATGGGTTGACAATAGCACAAATCTCAACACATCAACACAACAACACAACAACAACACAGCAACACAACATCATGGATTATACTCAGATAAAGCGCCGCTACATGCGCTTTCTGCGCCTCGAGCGCAACTACACACAGAACACTATCGATGCCTACTCACACGACATCGACTATCTTATAAACTTCCTCAATGGCGAGCACCTCGCCATTGAGGAAGTGCGTCTTTCACACTTGGAGCAATTCGCCACCATACTGCACGAATTCGGCGTAGCGCCAAGCAGTCAGGCACGCATACTATGCGGTGTGCGTTCCTTTTTCCGCTTTCTTTTACTCGACGGCACGCTTAAAGACGACCCGTCGGAGCTTCTTGAGTCGCCAACGCTCGGCGAACACCTTCCACAAGTGCTTTCTACAGAAGAGATAGACCGCATGGAGCAGTCTATCGACCTCTCCAAACCCGAGGGACAGCGCAACCGTGCCATTATCGAAATGCTTTTCTCCTGCGGACTGCGCGTCTCCGAACTCGTAAACCTTAAGTTCAGCGACGTTTTCGCCGCAGACGGCTACCTGCGCATCACGGGCAAGGGCAACAAGCAACGCCTCGTGCCCATATCTGCCAACGCCCTGCACGAACTGCAACTGTGGCTCTACGACCGCAACCTCATGAACATCAAACCCGGCGAAGACGAATACGTGTTCCTCAACCGCAGAGGAGCACACCTCACGCGCACCATGATACTGATAATGATAAAGAACACGGCGCGCGACGCCGGCATCACGAAGACCGTGTCGCCCCACACACTCAGACACTCGTTCGCCACGGCGCTGCTGCAAGGCGGAGCCAATCTGAGAGCCATCCAGGAGATGCTCGGACACGAAAACATATCGACGACGCAGATATATACCCACATTGACATAACCACTCTGCGCGACGAAATACTCAACCATCACCCACGAAATATGAGAAAAGCAAGCGAAGACGACCAAAAATGATGCTTATTTCTTAAAAATCATAAACATTTGACACAAGGAGCGGAAAAATAAACTACTTTTGCATACTGTACGAACAGATAATTACATCAACTAAAAATAATAATTTATGAAACTAAGAAAACTGATGGTTGCAGTCTTCGCATTCTTTGCAGGACTTGCTCAGGCACAGCAGATGCCGCCCATTCCGGCTGACCCCGACGTAGTTGTCGGTAAGTTGGACAATGGTTTGACCTACTACATCCGCCACAACAACTGGCCGGAGAATCGTGCCGACTTCTACATCGCACAGAAGGTGGGCGCTATCCAGGAGGAGGAGTCGCAGCGCGGTCTCGCTCACTTCCTCGAGCACATGTGCTTCAACGGCACAAAGCACTTCCCTGGCAATGGAGTGATTCGCTACTGCGAAAGCATCGGCGTACAGTTCGGTCGCGATCTTAACGCTTACACCTCAATCGACCAGACTGTATACAACATCTCTAACGTACCTACCGACCGTCAGTCGGCTCTCGACTCTTGCTTGCTCATCCTGAGCGACTGGTCGAACGCCCTCACACTCGACCCGAAAGAGATTGACGAGGAGCGTGGCGTAATCCACGAGGAGTGGCGTCTGCGCACATCGGCTTCAAGCCGCATGTTCGAGCGCAACCTGCCGAAGCTCTACCCGGGCTCTAAGTACGGCGTGCGCTATCCTATCGGTCTGATGTCTGTCATCGACAACTTCAAGCCGAAAGAGCTGCGCGACTACTACGAGAAGTGGTATCACCCTACAAACCAGGCTATCATCGTTGTGGGTAACGTAGACGTTAAGCACACTGAGGCCAAGATTAAGGAGCTCTTCGGTTCGTTCAAGAACCCGGCTAACCCCGCTCCTATCGTAGACGAGCAGGTGCCAGACAACGCTGAGCCTATCGTTATCATCGACAAGGACAAGGAGCAGCAGACCAACAGCGTAGAGCTTATGATCAAGCACGACGTGTTCCCGGCTTCTGAGAAGGGCAACCTCAGCTTCCTTATCTACAACTACGCTAAGCAGGCTGCCATGACTATGCTCAACAACCGCTTGAAGGAGAAGGCTCTCGATCCGGAGTGCCCGTACGTAGGCGCTTACGCTAACGACGGCACATTCATCTTCGCAAAGACTAAGGACGCCTTCAACCTCTCGGCTTCTCCGAAGGAGCTCGGCAAGACAGCTGCCGCTCTGAAGGCTGCTTACACAGAGGCTCTGCGCGCCGCTCGCTTCGGCTTCACAGCTACAGAGTATGCACGCTTCCAGGAGGACTACAAGAGCGCACTCGAGAAGGAATACAGCAACAAGGACAAGCGTCGCAACGGCCAGCTCTACCGCGACCTCGTAGACAACTTCCTTGAGGGCGACCCGATGCCGTCTATCGACTTCGAGTATCAGGCTATGAGCCAGATCGTACCGGCTATGCCTGTTGAGGTGGCTAACCAGATGATGGCTGAGTTCGTGCCGGCTAACGACTCGAACCTCATCGTGCTCTCGTTCCTGAACGAGGCTGAGGGCAACGTTTACCCGACTGAGGCTGAGCTGCTCGGCGCTATCAAGGACGCACGCGCTCAGAAGATTGAGGCTTACGTAGACAACGTGAAGAACGAACCGCTCATCACTACCATGCCGAAGGCTGGCAAGGTGAAGAAGGAAGTGAAGAACGAGAAGCTCGGCTACACCACGCTCACACTCTCTAACGGCGTTGTCGTAAACCTCAAGAAGACCGACTACAAGAAGGACCAGGTGCTCCTCAGCGGCCGCGGCTTGGGTGGTTCTACTCTCTACGGTGCCAAGGACTTCGCCAACCTCCAGCTCTTCGACAACGTTATCGGCTACAGCGGTCTCGGCGCATTCTCTTCTACAGAGCTGCAGAAGGCTCTCGCAGGCAAGATTGCCAACGCAGACCTCACACTCGGACAGCTCTCTACAAACGTTTCGGGCAACTCTACCCCGAAGGACGTTGAGACAATGCTCCAGATGGTATACCTCTACTTCACAAACATCAACAAGGACCAGAAGTCGTTCGACAACCTCATGCAGCAGCTCGAGGTATCGCTGAAGAACCGCGAGATCGATCCTGACGTAGCGTTCAGCGACTCTATCTCGGCTACCATCTACGGCCACAACCAGCGCGTCGCTCCGCTCACAACAGAGCGCCTTAAGGAGGTAAGCTACGACCGCATCCTCCAGATTGCTAAGGAGCGCACAGCTTCTGCTCAGGGATGGGTGTTCAACATCGTGGGCAACTACGACGAGGCTACTATCCGTCCGCTCATCTGCCAGTATCTCGGCGCTCTGCCTGCTAAGGCAAAGGCCGTTAAGAGCAAGCGCGAGCTCACTCCGGTGAAGGGCGTTGTAGACAACACATTCAAGCGCAAGCAGGAGACTCCGAAGGCCAACTCTGTAATGCTCTGGTTCAACGACCAGCTGCCTTACACTCTGAAGAACGCCCTCTGCTGCGACATCGCAGGTCAGGTGCTCTCTATGGAATACCTCGACAAGATTCGCGAGAAAGAAAGTGCAGCTTACTCTGTAGGTGCTTACGCAAGCGCTGACCTCGGTGCCGACAACTACCGCATGTTCCAGATCTTCGCTCAGTGCCCGATGAAGCCTGAGAAGAAGGACGTGGCTATCCGCATCCTCAACGAGGAGATGAAGAATATCGAGAATACTTGCGACGCTGCCAAGTTCCAGAAGTGCAAGGAGTACATGGTTAAGCAGAACGGCGACCGCGTGAAGACCAACGGCTTCTGGCTCGGCGTCATCAGCGACAACTATCTCTACAACTTCGACGGCTACACCGACTATGCCAAGACTCTTGAGGCTCTCACAGCCCAGGACATCTGCAACTTCATGAAGGAGTTCAACAAGGCTGGCAACCATATCACAGTTACAATGTTGCCGGAGTAGTGATCCGTCACAAGCTTAGAAAGCATTAAGACACAATAGGAAAAGCATTGTTTGCCCGTTCAAGGCGAACAATGCTTTTTTTGTTGTTAGTTACCACGCTACTGTAACATCATTACCGCATAGGGGTAACATCGTTACAGCTATGCGGTAACACCGTTACCACGCTGCCGTAACAATATAATCAATCACTAAACAACCTTAAAAATGCGGCTATTAATCAATAAATTGCATAATTATAATGTGAAATAGCGCTGAAATTGAAGATTTCTGATTAAATTTGCAGCTAAAAACAATAAGTTTAGGAAGAATGAAAAATAAGTTTGCAGCTTTTGCCATGCTGTTCATGGCGGTTTTTGCACTCGCATCGTGCCTTAATGACGACAACGAATACGTGTACACCGACGACAGCGCCATCACATCTTTCTCTGTGACGGGAGCAAAACGATACATCCATACCAAGACCAAGAAGGAAGGCAAGGACAGTGTATACACCGTCACTTCGTCGTACACAAGTTACAAGTTCTGCATCGACCAAAGCAACAACACCATCTACAATCCCGACTCGCTGCCCTGCGGCGTAGACGCCAAGAAGCTCGTCTGCACAGCTACCGGACTCAACTCGATGGCGGTGCTGATAAAGAGCCTGAAGGACGAGAGCTTGGAGTACATCAGCGGAACCGACTCGCTCGACTTCTCGCAGGAGCGCGAGCTGCAGGTGATGAGCAACTCGGGCAAGCAGCTGCGCAAGTACAAGGTGAAGGTGAACATACACAAGGAGCAGGCCGACTCTTTCTTCTGGAAACCGATGGCTAAGAACGCCGAGATAGAGCAGCTCACAGCCGTGAAGACCTGCGCCGTGAAGACCGCCGAGGGCGGCGTGCGCCTCTTCCTCTTCGGCACCGACGGCAGACAGACACGCGTATACGTGATGAACGACGCACAGACTTGGAGAGCGGCTACGCCCAACTTCAACGGAGTGCTTGCTGCCGACGCCTATGAGGGCGTGGTGACGAAAGACGACAAGGTATATCTGAGCCACGGCGGCAACATCATCTGCACCACAGACGGCAACAACTGGCACCAGACCGGCTCAGTTACCGGCGTGAAGAAGCTCGTGGCAGCAAGTCCGCTGCGTCTCTACGGCTACAACGCCGAGGGTCAGCTCGTGGCTTCTGCCGACAACGGCGCCACATGGACCGTGGCTACCATCGACAGCGACGCAGCATTCCTGCCCGTGACCAACCACTCGTATACATGCAACGCGCTCGTAACCAACAACGACAGCTACCGCGTGACGCTCTACGGCACAACAGCCGACGGCAAGATGGCTGTATGGGGCAAGGTGGACGAAGGCGCAGCGCACAGCGAGAACCAGCCTTGGACATACTACGAGGTGTCGGCTGACAACAAGCACGCTCTGCCGAAGCTCAAAAACATGAGCGTGGCTACATACGACGGCAAGACATACGCCTTAGGCACTCCCGACGGCTCAAGCGACATCGACGCCAAACTCTACAGCTCAAAGGACGGCGGACTCACATGGGCGAAGGACACTACGCTCAGCGTTCCGGCTGACCTCACGCTCGGCACCAATGCTCTGAACGCACCGAGAATGGCGCTCACCGTAGACAGCGACAACTTCATCTGGATCGTCAACGCAAAGAGCGGCTCGACATGGCGCGGAAGAATCAACCGCCTCGGATGGAAGAAAGAGCAGACCGATTTCATAGAATAAAAAAAAGAACAGACCAGGCTAACGGTTAGACAGTACCCGACCGGTCTCACAGAATAAAGAACCGACAGGTTGCACTCTAATGACAATGAAGAAAATCCTCACCCTTCTCTTGATGACTCTGACGTTTGCGACGGCTAAGGCGCAGACCGACGACGAATACCGCATGGAGATTGGTGCGGGCGTAGGTCTCGTGTCGTACGAGGGCGACTTCAACGGCAGCGTGCTGAGCAACATGCAGATGGGCGGCTCGGTCGTCCTGCGCCGCATATTCAACCCGTACATGGGCGTGAAGATGGCGGCGATGTACGGCAAGCTGACCGGTTCGTCAAAGGACGTGAAAACCTACTACCCCGACTTCGTTGGCAACCCCTACTCGTTCAGCAACACGCTCGTAGACGCCAGCGTGACGTACGAATACAACTTCTGGCCCTACGGCACCGGTCGCGACTACCGCGGAGCGAAGCGCTTCACGCCGTTCGTCTTCGGCGGACTGGGTGCCACGTTCGTAACGGGCGGCGGCAACAACGTGTTCACGGCTAACGTGCCGCTCGGCTTGGGCGTGAAGTACAAGATAGGACCGCGACTGAACCTCGGACTCGAATGGGCTGTACACTTCTCGCTCAGCGACAAACTCGACGGCGTGAAGGACCCGTACAACATAGAGAGCAGCGGACTCTTCAAGAACACCGACTGCTACTCGGCGTTCCAGCTCACGCTGACGTACAGCTTCATGGCGAAATGCCGCACCTGCCATAATGCGGATGAGTAGCCCCTCAAAAAAAACAGAATATGGAAAAACTCGATACAACCAACATACCCCAGCACATCGCCATCATCATGGACGGCAACGGACGCTGGGCAGCAGAGCGAGGCAAGCCGCGCAGCTTCGGCCATCAGGCAGGAGTAGACGCCGTGCGCCGCATCACATCAGAGTGTACGCGCCTCGGCGTGAAGTATCTCACGCTCTACACCTTCTCTACCGAGAACTGGAACCGCCCCGCTACCGAGGTGGCTGCGCTCATGGGTCTTGTGCTCACATCGCTTGAGGACGAGATATTCATGAAGAACAACGTGCGCTTCCAGGTCATCGGCGACATAGAGCGCCTGCCGAAGGAGGTGCAGCAGAAGCTGCAGGAGACCATGGACCACACAGCCCACAACTCGGCGATGACGATGGTTGTAGCGCTCAGCTACTCGTCGCGCTGGGAGATTGTGAAGGCTACACGAGAGATAGCAGCCGATCTCGCTACAGGCAAGATTCAGGACGCCGACATCAACGAGCAGCTCATCTCCGAACACATGACAACGAGCTTCATGCCCGACCCCGACCTGCTCATACGCACCGGCGGCGAGCAGCGCATAAGCAACTACCTGCTCTGGCAGATAGCCTACTCGGAGCTGTACTTCTGCGACACCTTCTGGCCCGACTTCGACGAAGAAGGTCTGCACCAAGCCATCGCCGACTACCAGCGACGCCAGCGACGCTTCGGAAAGACAGAGGCGCAAGTGGAGGCTGAGCAAAAATAAACCCCTCAATAATCAGAAAAAGAACAATCAAGAGAAAAACGATGAATATAATTAAGGTGTTGACAACAGCCTGCATCCTTGTAAGCAGCTTCGCAGCCCAAGCGCAGGACAAGATTACATACCCCGACATCTCGTATGCAGGAACCCCGCGCACTGTGACACTCGGCGGACTCGCCGTGTCGGGAGCGGAAGGCTACGAGGACTACATGCTCACTGGCATCTCCGGACTCTCTATCGGACAACAGATAGAACTGCCTGGCGAGGCTATCACCGACGCCGTGAAGCACTACTGGAAGTACGGACTCTTCTCAGAGGTATCTATCTCTGTCGACTCGCTCGTAAACGACAAGGCTTATCTGCACATCCATCTGCAGATGCGTCCGCGCGTGTCTACCATCAACTACGTCGGACTGAAGAAGTCGGAGCGTACGGACATGGAGGAGAAGCTCGGACTGCTCAAGGGCGCACAGATTACACCTAACATGATAGACCGCGCGAAGATTCTCGCAAAGAAATACTTCGACGAGAAGGGCTTCAAGAACGCCGACATACAGATCGTGCAACGCGACGACGTGGCTAACAAGAACCAGGTGATTCTCGACGTCATCATCGACAAAAAGCAGAAGATGAAGGTGCGCGACATCTTCATCGAGGGCAACAAGGCGCTCGCCACAAGCAAGATAAAGGGTAACATCATAAAGAAAGGTGTGTTCAAGGAGACTCACGAGGCGGGCAAGATGGCTACGCTCCTGAAGTTCAAGAAGAAATACACGCCCGAACGCTGGAAGAACGACAAGCAGAAGCTCATCGACAAGTACAACGAGCTGGGCTACCGCGACGCATACATCGTGAGCGACACGGTGTGGAACGTCGACGAAAAGCACGTGAGCATGCGCGTGAAGGTGGACGAAGGCAAGAAGTACTACGTGCGCAACATCACATGGGTGGGCAACACGATATACAGCTCCGACTATCTCGCTGCCGTGCTCGGCATGAAGAAGGGCGACGTCTACAACCAGAAGCTTATGAACAAGCGACTCACCGAAGACGAGGACGCTGTGGGCAACAACTACTGGAACAACGGCTACCTCTTCTACTCGCTCCACCCGACAGAGGTGAACATCGTGGGCGACTCTATCGACCTCGAGATGCGTATCTTCGAGGGTCCGCAGGCACACATCAACCACGTGCGCATCAACGGCAACGACCGTCTGTACGAGAACGTGGTGCGCCGCGAACTGCGTACAAAGCCTGGCGACCTCTTCTCTAAGGAGGCTCTGCAGCGTTCGGCACGCGAGATCGCATCAATGGGCCACTTCGACCCCGAGAAGGTGAACCCAGACCCGAAGCCCGACCCCGAGAACGGAACCGTAGACATCAACTGGAACCTCGAGCAGAAGTCGAACGACCAGATTGAGTTCTCGCTCGGATGGGGACAGACCGGCGTCATCGGACGCATCGGCTTGAAGCTCAACAACTTCTCTATGCGCAACCTCTTCGGAAAGAACAAGGAGCGCCGCGGATTCCTGCCCGTAGGCGACGGCGAGGTGCTCTCTATCGGAGCACAGACCAACGGTACATACTACCAGTCGTACAACATGTCGTACTCTACCAACTGGTTCGGAGGCAAACGACCGATACAGTTCTCGGTAGGCGCCTACTTCTCTAAGCAGACCGACGTGTCGAGCAACTACTATAATAGTGGTTACTTCAACAACTACTATAACTATATGTACGGCTACGGCAACTATAACGGCTACAACAACTACGAGAGCTTCTACGACCCCGACAAGTACGTGAAGCTGTTCGGATTCTCGCTCGGATGGGGCAAGCAGCTGCGCTGGCCAGACGACTTCTTCCAGTTGTCGCTCTCGCTGCAGTACACACGCTACATGCTGAAGAACTGGAGCTACTTCCTCATGACCAACGGCAACTCCAACAACCTCAACCTCAGCATACAGCTCTCGCGCAACTCTACCGACAACCAGCTCTTCCCGCGCCGCGGCTCTGAGTTCACAGCCTCGGTAACTATCACCCCGCCGTGGTCGGCATGGGACGGCAAGGACTACAAGAACCTCGCCAACAACCCGAAGTCGGCTACATACAACCGCGAACAGCAGGAGAAGTACCGCTGGGTAGAATACCACAAGTGGAAGTTCAAGGGCCGCATGTTCACCGCACTCACAAGCGGACAGAAATGCCTCGTGCTCATGACACGCGTAGAGTTCGGCTTGCTCGGCTCGTTCAACAAGTGGAAGAAGTCGCCGTTCGAGACCTACTACATGGGTGGTGACGGCATGACCGGCTACTCTACATCGTACGCCGAGGAGACCATCGGTCTGCGCGGATACGAGAACGGATCGCTCACACCGTACGGCCACGAAGGCTACGCATACGACCGCATGACGCTCGAGCTGCGCTACCCGTTCCTGCTCGGCAATACCACTATCTACGGCCTCGGATTCATCGAAGGCGGTAACGCTTGGACCGAAACTCGCAAGTTCAACCCGTTCGATATGAAGCGCTCTGCCGGCGTAGGTCTGCGCATCTTCCTCCCGATGGTGGGTATGATGGGTATCGACTGGGCTTACGGCTTCGACAAGGTATTCGGAACGAAGGGCGGATCGCAGTTCCACTTCATCCTCGGTCAGGAATTCTAACAGCCGCACCGACCGGCGCAACACACGCAACGGTCGGCGCGCAACGCTTAAAACAAAAGAATAAACAGAAACAAAATGAAGAAGTTCTTATTAGTATGCCTCATCACGCTCTCGGCAGCGCTGACGGCAAACGCACAGAAGTACGCGCTACTCGACATGGAGTACGTTCTGAAGAACATACCTGCATACGAGCGCGCCAACGAGCAACTCAACCAGGTGTCGAAGAAATGGCAGGCTGAGGTGGAGGCGCTCAACACCGAGGCGTCTACCATGTACAAGAACTATCAGAACGAGATGGTCTTCCTCTCGCAGGAGCAGAAGAAGGCACGCCAGGAGGCAATCATGAAGAAGGAGAAGGACGCCAGCGACCTCAAACGCAAGTATTTCGGACCGGAAGGCGAACTCTTCAAGAAGCGCGAAAGCCTCATGTCGCCTATCCAGGAGGAGATATACACCGCCGTTAAGGAGATAGCAGAGCTGCGCGGCTACTCGCTCGTGCTCGACCGCTCAAGCAACACCGGCGTAATCTACGGTTCGCCAAAGGCTGACATCAGCAACGAAGTGCTGCAGAAACTGGGCTACGCCAACTAAAGAAATAATTAATAACAAAAAAATAAAAAGCAAAAATGAAGAAATTGATTTTAATGCTTATGTTGTTCATGCCAATGGCAACATTCGCACAGAAGTTCGGTCACGTAAACGCACAGGAGATCATGGCTTCTATGCCTGAGTTCATCAAGGCTCGCGGCGAGGTAGAAGCACAGGCAAAGCAGTACGACAACGACCTCAAGGCTATGCAGGACGAAATGCAGCGCAAGTACGAGGACTACGAGAAGAACAAGTCTACAATGAACGAGACAAAGCGCAAAGAGACCGAGGATAGCCTCTCTCAGATGTACCAGAAGATCCAGCAGACAGCGCAGGACAACCAGCAGGCTCTCGGCAAGCTCCAGCAGGACAAGATCAGCCCTATCACAAACAAGCTCGTTGAGGCTATCAAGGCTGTAGGCAAGGCAGGCGGCTACGTTTACATCATGGACGTAACAAGCGGCATACCTTACATCAGCGAGACTCTCAGCAAGGACGTTACAGCAGAGGTTAAGGCTCAGCTCAACAAGACAACAAAGTAAGAAAGCACAGCTCTCTTACGCAAGCAGCGGCTGCCACGGCAGCCGCACACTCAACCATTACTATTCAATTGACAACAATATAAAGCAGCAAAAGACATGAAGAAATTGTTCCTTCTCATCGTGCTCGGCGTACTCTCGCTCACGGCGAACGCACAGACACGCTTCGGCTATTTCAGTTTCGACAACGTTCTCAAATCAATGCCCGACTATGTCATGGCACAGCGCAGCATCGACAATCTGAGACAGAAGTACGACGCAGAGATGAAGCGCGCTGAAGACGAGTTCAACAGCAAATACGAAGAGTTTCTCGACGTACAGAAAGACCTCGTGCCTGCCATCCTGCGCAAGCGCCAGGCTGAACTCCAGGAGATGATGCAGAAGAACATCAACTTCAAGAACGAGTCGCAGCGCCTTCTGAAGCAGGCAGAGACAGACGCCTTCGCGCCGGTGAAGAACAAGCTCTACAATGCCCTCACAAAGGTAGGTCAGGCTCAGGGCTACGCCTTCATCCTCAACACCGACGGCGACGCCTGCCCGTACGTCAACCCCGAAATGGGCGAAGACGCTACAGAGCTTATCAAAGAGGCGCTGAACTAAAGGCAGAAAGCTGCTACATATTAGGAAAAAAGAAAATTGATAATTGAAATTGCTGACCGCCGTAAATACACGGCTGCCACAGGTTTCAATTATCAATTTTCGCTTTATATAAAATAGAAAATCATGCCATTTCCCTCTAATCCCGGTCCAATCGGTGTTTTCGACTCTGGTTACGGCGGACTCACCATCCTTCACGGCATCCGCCAACTTCTCCCACAGTACGACTATATGTACCTCGGCGACAACGCACGCGCCCCATACGGCTCGCGCTCCTTCGAAGTGGTCTACCAGTTCACGCGTCAAGCGGTTCTGAAACTCTTCAGCATGGGTTGCCACCTCGTCATCCTTGGCTGCAACACAGCCTCAGCAAAAGCGCTGCGCAGCATTCAGCAGCGCGATCTGCCCGTGCTCGACCCCGACCGTCGCGTGCTTGGCGTCATCCGCCCAACGGCAGAGGAGGTTGGCAAACTAACAAAGACACGTCATGTGGGCATACTCGCCACAGAAGGCACAATCAAGAGCGATTCGTACAAGATAGAGATTCAGAAACTCTTCCCCGATATTGAGGTTTCGGGCGTTGCCTGCCCGCTCTGGGCAGCGATAGTAGAAGCCGGCGAAGCAGACTCGCCCGGCGCCGACTACTTCGTGAAGAAGCGCATCGACCAACTGATGCGCAAGGATCCGCTCGTCGACACCATCATCCTCGGTTGCACCCACTATCCGCTGCTCATGAGTTCGGTTGTGAAGAACGTTCCAGACGGAGTGCGCATAATGGCGCAGGGCACCTACGTAGCCAACTCGCTTGCCGACTACCTCAACCGTCATCCCGAGATGGAGCAAAAGCTCACAAAAGGCGGCACATGCCGCTATTTCACCACAGAAAGCGAAGAACGCTTCCGCGAAACAGCACGCATCTTCCTACACGAAGACGTCAATGTCAATCATGTGAATATTGACAGCGAGAAGATGTAAGGGTTCTATTGGTGTTGATGGTGAGTACTTACTTGACTATCTTATGCTGTGGGGGTGAGTAGCTACGAATTAACAGAGTATTGGTAAAAAACAAAAGAAATATGACAACAGAAGAATATATTGCTTCAGTACAAAAATCTCAAGAAGAAGCACATGATGAAACAACGTGGGGCAAACCTGCACGTGATATTATAACAGGTATAGGCAACAATGGCGGTATCCGTCCTGTCCGTGCCATTTGGGAGTTGGTGCAGAATGCACGTGATGTTGTGTGTGATGGAAAAAGGGCTAAGATTGTTTTTACTCGCAATGATAATTCTTTAGATTTTATTCACGATGGCATACCATTTACCCATAAGACTATAGAGGCATTAATTATGCAAACAAGTTCCAAGGTTAGCAGCAACAATGTGCAGGTAGGTCAGTATGGAACAGGATTCTTGACAACTCATCTGTTTGGCTTGAAATTCAAGCTGACTGCACCACTTCTTACTTCTGAACAATTTCCTCGGTACTACAAAATATCTGATTTCGAAATTGACAGATCTGCTACAGACAAGGAAGTTATGCGAGAAAAACTGAAAGCTCAATGGAATGAAACTCAGAACTGGGGGAAGGACTTCTCACAAACTACAGAGAAGCCATTTGAATATACTCAGTTCAGTTACCAGCATGAAGGCAAACAAGCACAATTGAATGCTGAGAGCGCATTCAAGGATGCGCCAGACATGGTGCCTTTCGTTTTAAGTATAAATTCTAATGTTGAGAGTATCTGCTTCGATGATAAGTTGACAGGTGAAAAAGTCACTTATGTGCGAGAACGTCAAAAAATGGACTTTGTCGAAAATTTGACCGATGGCAAGATTTGCAAGACAAAGGTTCATCGTACAAAAAACACTAACGCTGGTGAAAATGATAAAGACTATTACATATATTGCATAATCAGTAACGAAGAAACCGATAATGAGCCCAAACGCAGTAAAGTGGTCGTAACTTTACCAATCACAGAAGATGGAGATGGCGCATTACGTGTGATACGTTTCGACAAGACATTGCCACAAGTGTATATTTATCTACCTCTGTTAGGTACTGAAGAATGGGGATTCAATTACTTGCTTCATTCTTCTCTGTTTACATGCGATAAGGATAGCCGCGATAGCTTACGATTAGTGGGCAATGGACAGAATAACGATGACCAGGCTGCAGCTAATAGAAGCATCATAGACCTTGCGAACAAACTTATCTGTCAGTTCATTGACAAGAAAGTAACAATCTTACGTGATGCTAAATATTTGTGCAGAGCATCATTTAAGACACGACAAGCAGATAATAAGTTGAGTGAATACTACAGTACTTTGCAAGCATTTTGGCGAAACAAATTCGAGAATCTATGCATTGTAGATGGCACAGATTCTGCCAAGCATTTTGTCAGTGAAACGAAAGTGTTGGATGAGACATTAGCCAAGGATTGTGAAGAAGACTCAGAACTTCTTGATGCTATTTATGGATTGTTTGCAAAACTGAACACTTGGATTGTTCCAAAGAAGGAGGATATGGTATATTGGAGCAACACGATCAATCGTTGGTATCAAGATGAAGAAGAAAAGAACGGTCACCAGTTCACGATAACATCACTAGCTGCTGTTATCTCAAAGCTAACGATAGCGGCCAATGACCTTTCTTGGCTCCACAAGATTGATAAGTACATTTTTGATTATCAGGATGGCTTACTCGACACCTACACTTTAATACCGAATGAAGTGCTAAAACTCCAGAAAAAAGCACATCTGCTGAAACCCGCAGATTTCGATAATGTGGTGAAGGAAGCTCTATCTTTGATGGACACAGATACTGTAGATAATTTTGCACATTCGGACTTCTTTGATGTTGTAAATGATACTGTATTTGATTATGCAAAAGCCAAGGAGAGTATTACAAACTACATAAACAATCATAACACAGAGCAGAATGGAGTACGAGGTTCTATTATGACCTACAAGCAACATGACCTACAATACCCTCAATCAGCACAGCTTTTCAATGCAAGCAATTATGAGACTAAGAAGCTTAGTGATGATGCGGTTGCTGTCATACTCAATCTCTATAAGTCTTTGTTGCCAGAGGATAGCGAGGCTATTTCTGCTAAGTTGCTACCGGTAATAGCAGAATTCTATGAAATAAGCTTACAAAAGAATGTTGTACGATTAAATAAGAAGTATGACCTAGATGTCCGCCAGTTCTATACAACTTTGATATATGATTCGCTCTTCAAATTCACATTGATGAGTGACAAGATTACAAAGGCTACATGGGTAAAACAGATGGTTGAACTTGTGTACAGTTATTCTGATACTAAGAGTTACCTGTCGTACTATCAAGTGTATCCAGATCAGCAAGGCAATTACAAATATGCAGAATGGTTGAAGAAAAAATCACCAGCTCTTCCTGTACGTGCTTTGGAAATATACGACACTATTATCAATAAAGTAACTGATATAAACAGATCTTCAAGCATCAAGAAAGACATCGTTGATGAGGATTATTCCAAGTGGTTTGTTGGTACAAATGTACTTGAGGGACACGTCCAATGTCAAGAAATTGAGAAGGAAGTGCAGAATAAAGGCTATTCTATTACAACGTACGAGCACCAGAAACTGATTGTAGAGATTATAGAGAAACTTACGAATGGCGGAATAGAAAGTGAGCAGTGGCATGCATTATTTAGTGACATAGACAATAAAAAAGGGCAGATAATGTTTTCCATCATCCAAAGCCAGACAAAGAAAGACAGCATCTTCACATTGATGAAAGTGGAGGATGATTCCAAACTGAAGGCAATAGCAAATCTTGTGAACGATCCGGATTTTGACCATATTCTAAGGATTAGCAAAGAAATTATTGATCAAGAAGCAAGAGAAGCTAACGATTTCTATTTCAAGAAGGAACTTGGTAACTACGTAGAGGACATTTTACTGAAGGAACTCAACGAAGAACTGGGTGAAAATGTTTTGGAAATTCCAGAACCTGTAACTAACGAGCAAGGTGGTCAGGATTTGATATTACGTCTCAATGGAAATGACTTCTATTACTTTGAAATCAAATCAAGATGGACAAGTAATCGTTCTGTACTGATGAGTACAATGCAGCATAGACGTTCTTATGAGAATAGTGATAACTACGCTTTGCTGGCAACAGATATGGTTGGTTATGATATGGATCGGGTGAGAAGACATGAATATCCAAGTTTTGATGAAATAAAGCCTAGAATTGCAGTTTTAGATAATATCGGCAAACTTAACGAGCGGTTGAAGGATGCGACCCTGAATAATGATGACAAGGTACATATAGCTGGTGGTTATCAAGTTCTCATTTCGCAAGATGTGATTCTGCATGAAGGCAAAACTTTTGAATCGTTCATAGACTCTCTGAAGGACAGAATCAAGCAAGAACTGCAACGTCAAAAATCTGCATCTTAAAACATCAATGTGTAAATGCGCTTGAACGTGCTAATTATAGTGATTTGATAAATGGCATCACTGAAATGACAGAGTATTTGGAAAGATTTTCTCGCAGTATATTGCTTGGGGAAGTACATGACCTTAGGAATTGGATTATGCACATTGATTGGAATTATTGCTGTCGGAGAGTGTAAAATAAACTGTGTCAGGCTATAATAATAATAGTTTAACACAGTTTTTATGATATGGACAATTTGGAAATAGACTACAAGAAAGCAGCCCAGCAGCTGCGTAGCGGTGAAGCACTCTTTTGTAAAGACGGAGCTTTGGCTCCTATGCTATAACGTATCCTAAAAGCAGCCTTAGAAGGTGAGATGGATGCCCACCTTAATAGTGCTGACCGCAGTTCTGGCAATCGTCGTAACGGCAAGATGAGCAAGACCGTACAGACAAAGTATGGAGAGGTGACAGTAGAAACGCCTCGTGACCGTGACGGCTCCTTCAAACCGGAAACGGTCAAGAAGCGTGAGACCATTCTTGCTGAAGGTATGGCAGATCAAATCATCAACATGTATGCCCTTGGTACAAGCACTCGTGATATAAGCAAGTACTTTGAGCGTGAGTTTAACACAACCCTTTCAGCCGAAACCATCAGCTCTATAACCGACCGAGTTCTTCCCGAAATAACAGCCTGGAAGTCACGTATGCTTGACCCCGTCTATGCCATTTGCTGGCTTGATGCCATTCACTACAAGGTAAAGGACGATAAGGGTCGTGCAGTCACTCGTGCAATATACAACGTATTAGGTATAAACAAGTCTGGTCACAAGGATCTTCTTGGTATGTATATATCTGAGAGTGAGGGTGCTAACTTCTGGCTTGATGTTATGACCGACCTTCAAAACCGTGGTGTACGTGATATTCTGATTTGTTGCGTAGACGGTCTTAAGGGATTCCCTGACGCCATCCAAAGTGTATTCCCTGAAACCTCCGTTCAGCTATGTGTAGTCCACCAAATCCGTAACTCAATCAAGTATGTAGGAAGCAAGCATCAGAAAGAGTTTCTGAAGGATCTCAAGACCGTATATGGTGCTGTAAGCAAGGATTCTGCATTAGCACAGCTTGACATGGTTGATGAAAAATGGGGTGAGATGTACCCAATAGTAATCAAATCCTGGCGCGACAACAGGGAGCGTCTTACGGAATATTTCCAGTATACCCCTGCCATCCGCAAGCTTATCTACACAACCAATACGGTTGAGGGTTATCACCGTCAGGTGCGCAAGGTAACGAAGAACAAGGGTGTGTTCCCGTCAGACACCGCACTTGAAAAACTTGTGTATCTTGCCTATCGAGACATTAGTGGGAAATGGACTATGCCCCTGTCTAATTGGGCACTGATATCACAACAACTTGCTATAAAATTTGGAGATAGATTCAAGATTATGTAATTTTGCCTGTGAAAGGCTCCTCTTATTTGTATGCAGATATGAAATCTGCACACAAATAAGAGGGAAATAATAAAAAACTGAACTGTGTCACGGCTCTGTTTTTTATTCTTTGCCTCTTATCTCTCTCTTTTTGTTTTTATGCGTAATGTGTCATGGTAAGTACATGTTTTTAGACAACAATTCTGTAATTGCCATTTTCAACTATTTTGTACCTAAAAGTATATAGTTGCCTAACAAAATGATGGAAGAGACGAGAAATAAGTGGACGCTGTCAAAAGAGAAAATAGAATGGGATGCAGTTGAAACTATACCCATTCTCTTATATACAGATAACTTTACCTTATTGCCTGTATATAAAAGAGGTATAAAGTCAAATGCCTTGTATTTGAGAAAATAACACTCTTTTGGGCAACTTTATGTGGATATAATCTTTATTCCCGGTTAAAAGCAGTAACTTTGCGACAAACACAACAAATAATTGAAGCATGGCGGATTTAAATCGTGTCAAGACCGTATTGGCAGAAAGAGGTATTATGAGTAAATGGTTAGCAAAGACATTGCATAAGGACCCTGCCACAGTATCGAAGTGATGCAACAACCACGCACAACTCGACTTGAAGACATTGGCACAAATAGCCGATGTTCTCAATGTGGATATACACGAGTTGATTTGCCATACAAAAGTGGAATGAACAGAATATGAGATATACTATCGAAGAGATACGTCAGATGCCCGAAGGGCAGACTTTCGACTGCAAGAGCATTCATATAGAACCGAAGGCTCTCGCCAACACTATTGTCGCTATGGCAAATGCCGATGGCGGCATGATAGCCGTAGGTATATCCGACAAGACTCGCCGTATCGAGGGTGTCAACCAAGACAAGGCTCATTTGAACGAGATACTTCGCACTCCGTTTGATTTCTGTGTACCCACCATTTCTGTTACGACAGAGTTCATGCCTTGCCAAGACAGCGAGGGCAATGACAACCACATACTGATAATCCATGTCCCGGCCAGTCCTCGCCTCCATGCCAACCAAGCCGATGAGGTGTTTTGGCGGGTGGGCGACAAGTCGCGTAAGCTACCCTTTGAGGAACGTCTGCAACTGATGTATGACAAGGGTGAACGATACTATGAGGACAGCCCTGCCTACGATGCCACTATCGAGGATATCGACATAGATGCCGTAAAAGCATATATGAAGCGCATTGGTTATGGCAAGTCTCCAATGGAATACCTGCAAGAGAACAAAGGATTCCTGACTTACAAGGGCGATGTACCACAAGTCAGCACTGCCTGCATCTTGCTCTTCGGTAAGAATCCCCAGAACTTTTTCCCTCGTGCCCGTGTCCGTTTTATCAAGTACTATGGTACGGAAGAGAAAGTCGGCAGGGAAATGAACGTCATCAAGGATGTCACCTTCGAGGGGCGCATCCTCGACCAGATACAGAAAACCATCGACTACCTCGAAACGCAAGTGAAGGAACATTCCTATCTCGGTGAGGACGGACTCTTCAAGACCGACAGGGAATATCCTAAGTTCGTGATACAAGAGATGACGGTAAACTCGGTTTGCCACCGCGATTATAGCATCAAAGGAACGGAGATACAGATAAAGATGTTTGATGACCGACTTGTGTTCGAGACCCCCGGTAAGCTGCCAGGTATCGTCCGCACCGACAATATCCGCCACACCCATTTTTCCCGTAATCCCAAGATCGCCGAGTACCTGAAAGCCTACGACTATGTAAAGGAGTTCGGTGAAGGAGTTGACCGTATGTGTCGTGAGCTTTCTGCCATTGGCACGAAGGAACCACAATATCATTTGGTCGCTTTCATCATGAGAGCTTCTGTGTGGGCTAACGTATTGGAGGAAGGGCAAGAAAAGACTATATCCGACCAGAAGCGACCAGTAAGCGACCAGATAAGCGACCAGATAAAAATGATTTTAGAACTAATCAAGGAAAAGCCACAAATAAGTAGAAGCGAAATTTCACACAAAATGGGACTTCATGAAAGTAGTGTGAAGCGTCGTCTGAAGATGATGGTTGATAAAGGTATTATTCAACGCATAGGTTCCGACAAAGGTGGTCATTGGCAAATCAGCAATAACTAAATTAAAAAAATGAATTCACAATTAAACAAATCAGATTATACAAAGCACTCCAATTCAAATTGGATAGAAAAACGCAAAAATGATATAGGGCTTACTGATTCTTTTTTGATGGATTCATCAAATAATGAGATCGGAGAGATTATGTCATCATTCGATACTCATGGATTTGCAGTAATAAAAGGAGATAAGGGTTATGGATTGATAGACAAACAATTGAAAGTGATCCTTGATTGCTCGTACATTTTTAAATATAACAGATATGGTCCTGACTTTGCATACCATTATTTAGTTGTACAGAAAAATGGGTGTTATGGTCTGGTAAATGAAATTGGGAAAATTGTTGTACCGTGCCAATATCCAGGCTTTGCATCTTTTAGTAATGCCGATAATAATAATTTATTAGACAGGGGATTTTTATGTATTACAGACGGTAATAAGTATGGTTTGATTGAAATAGCCAATTCAAATCAATATCTACTTAATTGTGTTTACGATAGGATAGTATTGCATACAAACAAACAATATATCTGGCAGAATTTCTTGTACGCAGCCGATAATAGGTATATTGTTGGTTATTCTGCAAAATCATGTACTGTGTTTGATGTTCTATCACATCAGTTTTTTACCATCAATGAGCAGGTATATAACATTGAAGTTATTTTCAATAATCATGTTGTTGCTATTTCAAAGTTTTCTAAAACAGATGATACTTTGAAATATAATATTCTTTCAATAGAAAATGGTATTACAATGAACGAAAAAGAATATGACGGACTAGCAACTTTAGATGGGAAATATATACAAGTACGTCAGGGTGAGAACTGGGGTATTTTTGATTTGTCAGAAAATAAAGAGATTATTCCATGCCAATATTTTCACGGAGAGAAACAGAGTGGGTATTCTGTTCACTTTTGTCCAGATTTCATGATAAAACCCAATGAGGAATTGATATTGGTTTTAAATGATGGCTTGTGGGGTTATATTAACAAAAGCAACAACTTAGTTATTGACTGTATTTATGAGAAAGCAAGACCTTTTTCTGATGGTATGGCGGCTGTTTATCAACATTTTTATTGGAGATTTATAAACTCAGATGGTGAATTTGTAGGAGGGAAATATATAGAAGTATTGGATTTTAAGGAAGGAATGGCTGGTGTAAAAGAATTCGATAAATGGGGATATATTAACAAGTACGGAATTCAGATTATCCCTTCCCGTTTTTCTGAAGCAAAATCTTTTGCAGAGGGATTGGCACCGGTGGCTTTTAAAAATAAGTGGGGATACATAAATGAAATGAATGAAACAGTCATACCTTTCCGATATCAGTGGGCATATCCATTTAATGATGGAATTGCAAGTGTTAATGATTATGGTGGTAATGGACATATTGATAAAAATGGAAAATGGATTGATTATGAAGAATATA
The DNA here is from genome assembly GCF_019052365.1 of Leyella stercorea. Lineage (GTDB taxonomy): Bacteria > Bacteroidota > Bacteroidia > Bacteroidales > Bacteroidaceae > Prevotella. Next base: position 565 of record NZ_JAHQUY010000021.1, on the reverse strand, counting down.
AACAAGATAATAATACCTATCATAACTATGAAGCAGAACGTTGGGATGCACTAACAGATGGAATGGAAGGCGATTACCCTGGTTCTGGTGTTGACTACGATTTATTAGGATTTTAATAACGGAAACAAATGATTGCAAAAGGATATACAAATATTAGGGCGATGATAGAAACCCAATATGGGATTTTATCACATATGATAACGGATATAGCTTACAGATACCAGACGCAATTAAAACAAACAGAAAAGATTACAGACATAATACGTTTGTCTTTGAGGGAATATATATATGTTGTATTATGCAATAAAGAGCATAAATTACATATTAAATTTGGATATGATTATTACCTCAATGTTTCTTGCTCATTAAATTGTGAAACCTTAAAGAATATAGTTTGCCGAGAAGGTTTATATTTAGATCCAAGATAGTGATGAGAACATGAACCATATCTAATCATTATTAGTAAGCGTATCTGCGATGCTAGTATATACACGTTTAATGTTCACCTGAGTGCCGTCGGGAAAAGTGAAACAAACTCCGTGTAACATATCTTATGTATCCTTGT
>NZ_JAHQUY010000152.1 GCF_019052365.1 Leyella stercorea | reverse complement strand
TCTTTTGTTCTTGCCATAGCTTATGCTGTTTTATTTGTTAGTATAGTGGTCACGGTTTGCACCATTGACCGATTGTCGGGTGCAAAGTAAGTGTACTGAGTGCAGCCATGCAACTGATTGGGTGTAACGTGGCAATTTAGTTGTGGCTTGCTTATTTGCATACCGAGATAGCTGTGAGAACTTCAACGTATTTCTCAACTCATCATTGTTCATGTATTCGTTGCAGTCGTGCAAGTTTTTCTTGTTGTTTTTGGCGTTGAAGTCGGCAAACCCCGGCAACATACTGCCACAGAAATTGGAAACGCTTGTTTTTAGATTGCCGTGCCTTATCTTTGCACTCACAAACGTGGAGCACAGCATATGCGTGGAGCTTTGCGACATATAACATAGTATAAACTTAGAAAAAAGAAAAGTATGGGATTCATCGTATTCGAGGAAGAGGCATTCAACTATCTTGATGCCCAGTTGGAGAACTTCGTGAAGCGCATGGACAGAATCCGTGAGCGCAGTGAGGACAAGACCATGAACAAGTGGCTCGACACGCAGGACGTGTGTCAGACGCTCAACATCTGCCCACGGACAGTGCAGACGCTTCGGGACAACGGAACTTTGGCTTATACGCGAATCAGCCACAAGACCTACTACAAGCCGGAGGACGTGATGGCTATCGTAGCAGTAGTGGAGGACAAGAAAAAGGACATGCGCTTTCGCAAGCGCACAGGTTAGGCTGTCAATATACAACAGCCACTTAATCCAAAGCAGCAAGTAAACCGAGTAACGTAAGTATCAACAATAAAACGAGACAACTATGAGCAATGAAGTAATGACAAGAAACAGCGAGTGGATGAACCACATCGTGAACCACCTCAACCGAATGGTTGACAATTTTGAACGTGCCGTGATGAACTACCGCCCCATGCTTGGCGGTGAGCGGTTCATGACGGACAAGGAGCTTTGCGCCAGGCTGCAACTGAGCCGAAGAACCCTGCAGGACTACCGAAACAACGGTGTCATCCCGTATATCCAGCTTGGCGGAAAGATACTCTACCGCGAGTCCGACATTCAGAAGATTCTGATGGCCAACTATCGTGAAGCGTACAGAATGAAGGGCTTGTAGGAGAAATACATGTCCTTGATGAGTGGGGTGAAATGAACAAGGCGACAACGTATAACTTACCGAGTGTGGCTGTTATAGGTTGTCGCCTCGTTTTATTGGCTATACCGAGTTGTTCGTGTTTGCCGGGTATCATTTGTATTACCTGTATAAATCTAATACCATGCTAAAACACACTGCGGTGGTTCGCCCAAGTGGCTGGAGGCGCAAAGCCTCCAAGGAACGTTGCTTTATGGCAGGTCTATGCCATTGCATTCTCTGTAAAGATACAGACCAGTTTAGTGCGGCTTGTCTGTCTGCCGATGACGGACTGCATGATGAACTCCCGAAAGGCTCTGCTCTCAATGCTGTCAATACGGAAGGCTACCGCAATGACGAGTTCAAGGCTATACACATCATAGCTGATGCGGTCGTTCTTCCTGACATGACGGCGCACACTATGCTCTTTCAGAATGCCATCCTTGAATACAGCCTTGACAGCCTTGCGCACATAGCAGCCGAACACATTATACATGTCGGCAATCTCCTGCATGGTCATCCATACAGTATCGGTCGGCATGGATACCGTTCCGCTCTCGCTGATAGTTATAACTCCTCTGTTCATTT
>NZ_JAHQUY010000151.1 GCF_019052365.1 Leyella stercorea | reverse complement strand
TTTATTAACTGGGTTCTGCTTAGAATAAGTTAACACCGATATGAAAGTCGATGAACGTGCATTGCAAGATGTACACACCGTAGGAGGTGGTGAAACTCCTCCCTGTGTTGGACTTACCTCCAACACCCTCCCCAAAGCTCAAAGCACAGTATCTGCGGAGAGTTCACAAACAGGGGTGTCCACCAGAAATGCACATATAGCAGTAAAGCCTAAAGCGCAAAAAGAGGAAGATGTTCCTCATTGGTATGCCTTACGTACCACTTATGGCAGAGAGAAAAAGGCATATGACTATATGACAGCCAAAGGCATTACGGCTTTCTATCCTACCATCGATACGGTTAAACTTATAAATGGTAAGCGCAAAGTTGTTACTGAGTCACGTTTACCTAACATCTTCTTCGCTCACGGAACAGAAGAACAACTCAAACTTTTTGTTTACGACAACGTAAACCTCCCATTCCTTCGTTTTTATTATCACCATACACATATTGGCAGCAGAATAGAGAAAACTCCATTGATTGTTCCCGACTATCAGATGGAAAGTCTCAAAATAGCGTGCGCTTCAGAGGAAGATGATGTCATCATTGTCTCTGGAGAAATCCAGAAGTTCGAGAAAGGTCAGTTGGTACGAGTGGTAAAAGGTGAGTTTGAAGGTTTTATGGGAATAGTGGCACGTCATAAAGGACAACAGCGAGTGGGCATTGTTGTGGACAACTTGCTGACTGTTTTGACGGCATACGTACCGAGTGCTTATTGTGAGGTTGTAGAAGATAAGCAGAAGTAAAAGGTTACTGTACCTTATTATGTAGAAATATAGCAATGATTGTAAAAAAGATATTTACACAAGATTTGCAAATAGCCAAGTCATTGATAAACAAGGACGAAATGGTTACACGCAAATACTTTTACCAACAATGCTATCCCCTGTTTAAGTCCATCTATGACAACTACTATACCGATTGTGCAAATTGCAAGGAGTTTATAGACGAGATATACATTGTTGTTCTTGCTCCAAGCAAGGCTACAGGCAAATGTCAGATGGAAAATTTCAGAGGTGAAAGTACATTGACAAGTTGGTTGAAGACCGCATGTTTGTTTTATTGCTACAAGCAGTTTGAAACAAAAGAGAAAATGCCTAAGCATGAGCAGATTTCTCACTCCAATCTAAAAGAAAATGATGATGAGAGTGATAGAACGGACTCTATTTATGGGTCTATAGAGATAGATTTTTCTAATCTCAATCGTCAAGATGCTCTGACCATCATCAAGCAGATGCCAAACAAACGTTACAGCGAATTGATTCGCCTGCGATATTTGGAGCTGAAGACCAATGAAGAAACTGCAAAAGAATTAGGTATGTCAATGGAGAACTATTACAACAAACATAAACTCGCTAAGGAACAATATGAGCGAATTTTCAGAAAGGAGGTAGGTCATGCATAAAGATTTTGTACCAACTGTAAGTATTGAAAAATTTGCTGCATATTTGGATGGTAATCTTACAGAGGAAGGAATGAATGAGGTTGCATCAGCAATCCATTCTGATGATTCTTTGCAAGACATATTATCAAGTGGTTACATGGTAGACGAAACGCTATCTACTTATGATGACTGGAACCAAATTGTTCAAGATGATATATTTACAGATAGTTTTGATATTCCAAATATTGAAGAAAATTTAGATGCTTCTGATATATTTCCTCAAAACGAGGACTCTATATATGC
>NZ_JAHQUY010000150.1 GCF_019052365.1 Leyella stercorea | reverse complement strand
ATTGTTTAGGTTAGTAGTAATAGATTTAGGTTTTTAGTTATTAGGTTTAAGGTAAATTGTTTAACAGGTAGCTATGAAGGATCGTGAGACTCTTCATTAATTACGAAAAAGGATTTTTAGTTAAACATAGGTTTACGGCGCTGCTCGATGAGAGTAGCGCCGTAATTCTTTTATATACCTAAGAGTAGCGCCGTAATTCTTTTGGTTACCTCAATCTGGGCATACGATTACCGCAGCGATGTAACACCATTACACCACTGCGGTAACACCATTACACCACTGCGGTAACACCCGTTTTACACCGCGGTAATCGTCCTACCACGGGAGCAATTCATTCCAATTATCCCATTTGGAGTAATTGTTTGTTAATAATACTAATAAAAGCAAGCAGATATAATACTTTTCGGAAAAAATTATTACCTTTGTTGTAGTTTTGAACCCAAACGATTGAGAACACCCCGTATAAAGTTGATAATTTTTTTTAAAATCATATTTTGGTAAAATTTAGTTATTTAGGAGAGCATTTCAAGTGATTGAAGTGCTCTTCGCTTTTTATAGGCTGGAGGATATTCGTCTGCAGCTGGGTGACAAACTGGGAGATACCACTCTACAGCTGGGAGACAAACTGGTAGATAGCCCTCTGCGGGTAAGCGTATCCGCGATGCAGCCTTGTCCATATTTTTTTATCTCTTTACCTTTGCTGCGTGAATAAAAAATCTAATATGATAGCAGCAAAACGATATGAAAGCGTATGGAATGCGTTTTTGAAAGAGTTACCACGTAATCCAACTATCACTTTATCCTCTGTTCAAAAGGAATGGCATACTAACCGCAAAGGAATGCAACGCTGGATGAATAACAACGGACTATCTGTAAAAGAAGCCAAGAAGCGTATACGTGGGTGTAATCAATATGTGACAGAAAACCAAATACCACCTATACCCGAGGTTGCAGACAGTCTGTTCCTGCCAATGACAACAGACAGGTCTGCTCCACAGTCTGAATCTTGTGACATACTCTCTGGTGTAAGTCTGACATTCCCTGACGGCACACAAGTGAACATAAAACGTGGCAGCGCACAAGCCGTCATGTCATTCCTCAAGCTTTATCAAATGGAGGGTCTGCCATGTTTGGATTGAACGACGGAATGCGCTATTTTGTATGCCAGCGCTATGTTAGAATGAACCTGGGGATAAACGGCCTTTATAAGCTTGTGTCGCAGGAGATGGATCTGCCGCCACTAAGCGGGGCTGTGTTCATCTTCTTCAGCAAGAACCGACAGCAGGTGAAACTCCTTCGCTGGGATACGGACGGTTTCACACTCTATCAGAAGCGACTTGAAAGAGGTACCTTCGAGATACCCTATTTCAACCCCGGCAAGAAGGCTTGTGTAATGCCCTATAAGACTCTATCCGCCATCATGAGCGGAATATCGTTGAAGTCGGTAAGATATCGCAAGAGGCTGAGCATTGACAATTCTATGTTTGTAAATAATTGATAATCAGTAATATTATTGTCAAAATACATGATTGTTTATTTGGTAGTCTCGTCTTTTTTTCGTACCTTTGAAGTATGAAGAAAGACGAGATTATTGCATTGTTGCAGCAACAGATATCATTTTTGCAGGAACAACTCCAGGAGGCGAACCGTAAGGCGGATGCCCTTCTGGAAGAGGTCACGTCTTTAAGAAATATGCTCGAACATAAGTCGGAGGAAGAGGCCAAGCAGAAGCGCATAATCAAGGGACTTGCCAAGATAA
>NZ_JAHQUY010000149.1 GCF_019052365.1 Leyella stercorea | reverse complement strand
CTCGTGTATCTGTCTTCACATGCAACTAATCGCTATTTTATCCCGAATTGGGGTAAACTTTTATCAAAAAAAGCGCATCATTCATCATGATGCGCTCCACTATTCTTGCCATAACTATTTTATAACCACCTCGTCCTTCTTCAGCTCATACTCCAATCCCGGTACCAGATTCTTCACGATAGCCAAGGCTTTCTTAAGACTTTCTCCACGATTGAAGTGGACGGTAATCTTTGTGTTACGGTGGCGTGACGACCGGAAGACGAACTTAACGCCATAGACACCGCCCATCATGCGGGCAGCCTCAGCCAGAGTGACATCATCAAGCAAGATCTGCTTGTTTCGCCAACTCAACCCGTCATCCTCATCCGAAACCAAACGCAAATCGACCGACTTGGTATGCACATTATACACCAACTGATCGTTAGGTTTCATCCTATACACCTTGTCCTCGCCTACTATCTTAAGCTCTATCTTACCTGTTTTGAGCGTAGTGGAAACCTCCTCGTCTGTTGCGTAGGAAGATACCGAGAAGGATGTTCCCAAGTCGGTTATATCAAAATAAGGTGTGCTCACATGAAAAGGATGTCTGCCGTCGTGCTTGATATCAAAGAAAGCCTCGCCAGTCAAGAACACCTTGCGTTCCTTGCCTACAAACTTCTCGGGATAAAGAAGTACCGAACTCTGATTCAGCCTTACCTGCGTACCGTCTGCCAAAGCTATCGTCTTGCATTCGCCGGAGATAGTATGCTCATGAAGCATAGCCACCACCTGCGAAGCCTTCAACTCATCGCTCATTTGAACATACAGCTTGCCAAACACAACGAACATAACCAAGGGGACAATAACGGCAGCAATCCTTTGCCAAGTGAAGAGCTTAAGGTATTTGCTCTTTTTCTTTTCCACGTTTGTTATCCGTAGCCGTTCATAAGCCGCAGATATTTCGCCATTGTCCATAGACGCAGAGTCAGACTGAGCCCACAATGAACCTAAAGACTCATTTACATCCTTGTCGTCCTTAGCGTGCGCAATCCGCTCCAACACCCTATCTCTGTTTTTAGCAGACACATCGTGCTCTAAATAATATGCTATGATTTGTTTTATATTTACTGCCATAATATATTCCGTACAATTATTATATTAAAGACATATTAAAAGACCGTTACACCCAATACGCTTGCAATAAAATCATCAGATACAAGGCTTTTTTTATTTCTTTAAGAGCCAGATTAAGATGGTTCTCTACCGTTTTCTTTTGCAATCCTAATTGTTGGGCGATTTCGTCATTCTTCAGACATTGCTCACGACTCATGCGATAAACAGTCTGGCGTTGGGGCGGCATGTTCTCAACCACCATATCAATAAGCAGTTGCGTATCCTTTGCCACCACCTCATCGTGTGGCGAAGTTTCGTTAGCAAACCTATCGGACAAGGAGTCTATGTCTATAGGAATGACACGCTTTGTTGAGATATAATTAATAACGGTATATTTAGACAATATAAATAAATAAGAATCAAAATCTTTTATATCGACAAACTTCTGACGCTTATTCCATATTTTCTCAAAAATAATCTGGCATACATCGTCCGCGTCGTCCATGTTCTTCAGCAACATGAAGACAAAGCGATGTACTTTGGGGTAAAACTTATGGAACATGGTCCGATAAGCCCTTTCGTCGCCTTGAGACATAAGTAGTATTACTTCTTTATCTATTTCCATTTGTCAACCCGTTGGCGGAATTAATTTAAGTTGATAAATATGAGTAAAAAGTTGCACATAT
>NZ_JAHQUY010000148.1 GCF_019052365.1 Leyella stercorea | reverse complement strand
ACACGGCTACAGATATTTCTGCATAGATAAAACTTCATAGAACAGAGTGCAAAATAAACTGTGTCAAGCTATAATAATGATGGTTTAACAAATATTAAATGAGAAAATTGAGTTTTAAAATGGTCATAAGAGCATATTTAATATGTGCTCTTATGACATCAATATTAGGAATTATATCATGCAGTGTTCATGACATAATAAATTGGTTTCCAATCGTATTACTTTATGCTTGGATAATATTGTCTCCAATATCTATTTTAGCATTGATAACTGTATATTTATTGGGAATTCAAAGAGATTGGATTTGTAAGATACCGTTAATTTGCTTATGCGCATTTATAGTATATTTTATAAACCTAAACTCATCAGAATCTTATTTGATTAATTTTTTTGCAACCCAAACCGTACCATATGACCTTCTATATTACAATAATGGAATAGAGATAAGGGTCAATGACACTATTTTTTCTATTTTCACATGGGTATTATCGTATTTTATATTAGTATTGCTTATTGTTATATCTACAATTATGTATAGATTTTTTAAAAAGCATAGCAAAATAAAATTATTCTAAAATAAAGTGTTCTCATAAGTGATGATACTAAATCATTCTGTACAATGCTCACCATCCAGCACAGCGGCCCAGACGGTGAGATTACCACCACCTTCGAGTACGACGGCATCCAGCGACTTGTAAGGGTCACAGACACGGAGGGCAATGTTACCACATCCACTTACGACATGGGTGACCGCCGCACGGAAGTAAACCATACTGCAAGCGGCATCACCACCTTCACGTATGATGCACTCGGAAATGTACTGACCAAGCAGAAGTTGACCATATAATACCACGAAGTAAGGGAGGTAGTAATTCTACAAGAAATGCCCAAGTCCTATCTAAAAAACAAAATGGTCAAAAGAGCAATCATTGACTAATTCATTAACCCAAAACTTGCCAATGCCATAAATAACATTGGCAAGTTTCTAAAATTTCAAATAATGGATAAAACAGAAACGATAGTACAATTAAAAAAATTGCTTGCAAGTAAAAAAGCGGCAGATTTGTTAAAGGCCTTAAAAAAACTTCAACGCAATTATTTCCATGAATTTGGGAATACAGTAGTTGATATTTTCGAAGAAAGATATAAAAGAAATATATCATGGGAAGTACAAGTCGAGGCAATTAAAATAATAGGTAAACAGCATTTGGTTAAAGCCTTACCTTTGTTAGAACAAATAGTAAAAAAAAATATGGAGCATGATATGGTAACGATGGAAGCTGCTGCTGCATATTTCAGAATTGTTAGATTGAATATGAGAGATGTATCTCCTATCATAAAATCTTTTGGAAACATTGGCTTTTCTATTGGAGAAGGTTTTTTAAATGTTTTGGGCGAGGACAATATGACTCCTAATATAGAAGAACAAGAGTTAATAATACTGTATTTTTGGCATTTTGGTGAGAACGTGGACAAAGGAATATTAGATCCAAAATTCGGATTAGTAAAAGCTTGCCTAAAATGGCAAGCTCCCAGTGTTTCTTCTTTTATAGAATACTGTCTTACAATTAAAGATTCACGAATCAGTTCCTTGCTAAAGAAAATTGGAACTAAAGAAGTTTGATTTCCAGAGAGTGTAAAATAAACTAAAGAGGGCTTCAAATGACCTAAAGATTACCAGCAAGCCTCTCTCACCTTAAAAAATCTCTTAAAGTAGACTCATAATATTAAAAGAAATAATATGGGAAAATATAAATTATTTTTTTTGTT
>NZ_JAHQUY010000020.1 GCF_019052365.1 Leyella stercorea | reverse complement strand
GATAACCAGTAAACTTTCCTCATTCTTCTCTCAAACACTTTTTATATGTACTTTCACTAGGTAAAACCTATGCTTTTACACTGTAAAGTCTCACGATAAGTTGTGTTTTGCTAAGGCTAAAATTGCACACTTTTAGAGAAAACGCTACAATATGCTGTAAGACAAACGCTTACGGCTGCACGCTCAAAACTCGCGAAAAATCGACTAAGGATTTTGTTTTTGATTTTTCGCGAGATATGAGCGGTCAAATCGTGCAAATATCGTCTTGGCAAAAAGTATGCCATTCCAGTTGAGAGTTAGTCGAACAGTCCCGGCTCCACAGCATTGCTGCCGATCATCGGTCGTCCGAGATGCTGGTAGGCGAGGGGCGTCACCATACGTCCGCGCTGCGTGCGCTTTATGAAGCCCTCCATGATGAGATACGGCTCGTACACCTCCTCGACGGTGCCCGTGTCCTCGCCGATAGCGGTGGCTATGGTAGACACGCCGACCGGTCCGCCGCGGAACTTGTCGATGATGGTGAGCAGAATCTTGTTGTCGATCTCGTCCAAACCATACTGGTCGATGTTGAGCGCCGAGAGCGATAGGCGCGCAATGTCGCGGTCGATGCGTCCGTTGCCCTTCACCTGCGCAAAGTCGCGCACACGGCGCAGCAGAGCGTTCGCAATACGCGGCGTGCCACGCGAGCGGCGCGCAATCTCTATAGCCGCATCGTCGTCGATGGGCACCTTCAGAATCATCGCCGAGCGCTTGATGATCTTCTGCAGCATCTCCGGTCCGTAGTATTCCAGGTGGAGGTTGATGCCGAAGCGCGCACGGAGCGGCGCCGTGAGCAGTCCGCTGCGCGTCGTGGCACCCACGAGCGTGAACGGGTTGAGGTCGATCTGTATAGACCGCGCCGACGGACCCTTGTCGATCATGATGTCGATGCGGTAGTCCTCCATCGCCGAGTAGAGATACTCCTCCACGACCGGCGAGAGACGGTGAATCTCGTCGATGAAGAGCACGTCGCGCGGCTCCAGCGAAGTGAGGATGCCGGCGAGGTCGCCCGGCTTGTCGAGCACCGGTCCGCTCGTAATCTTGAAGCCCACGCCCAGTTCGTTGGCTATGATGTTGCTAAGCGTTGTCTTGCCCAGTCCTGGGGGGCCGTGCAGTAGCGTATGGTCGAGCGGTTCGCCGCGGTACTTCGCCGCCTCGACGAACACTTCGAGGTTCTCCACCACCTTCTGCTGTCCGCTGAAATCGCCGAACCGCAGCGGTCGCAGAGCGTTCTCAAAGTCCTTCTCGCCCTTGCGTCCCTGCTCCTGACGTATGTCGAAATCTTCTTCCATGTTGTATCGGATAATCTGTTTTGTACAAAGTTAGTATATTTTTGGCAGAAAAAACGCCATATACTTGGATAAAACAAACGAAACAACTAAATTTGTAGTCAATAGGCACTTCCGATTTGTGAAAGTGCTGCGCACTATTAACCCGTTAAAACCCAGATAGAACTATGCTCGTAAAGACTTATTCCGCAGCCGTTAACGGCCTCGACGTAACCACCGTAACCGTTGAAGTGAATATCGTGCCCGGCGTGATGTATCGCATGACCGGACTCGGCGACACCGCTGTGCGCGAAGGACGCGACCGCATAGCGTCGGCGCTGCAGGTGAACGGATATAAGTTTCCGCACGCAGACATCACCATCAACCTCGCGCCTGCCGACCTGCGCAAGGAGGGTAGCTCGTTCGACCTGCCGCTGGCTATGGCTATACTCACCGCGAGCGGAGCCGTGACGAGCGACGTGCTCGCCGACTATATGCTCGTGGGCGAACTGAGCCTCGACGGTACGCTGCAGCCCGTGAAGGGAGCGCTGCCGATAGCCATCCGGGCAAGAGCCGAGAAGTTCAAGGGACTGATTGTGCCGAAGCAGAACGAGCGCGAGGCGGCAGTGGTGAACAATCTGGAGGTGTATGGCATGGAGAACATCATGGACGTGATAAAGCTGCTCACGGGGCGTGAGGTGTACGAGCCGACGTTCGTCGACACACGCCGCGAGTTCTACGAACAGCAGAGCCGCTTCGACCTCGACTTCGCCGACGTGCGCGGTCAGGAAAGCGTGAAGCGTGCGCTGGAAGTGGCGGCGGCAGGCGGCCACAACCTTATCATGGTAGGCCCTCCGGGTTCGGGCAAGTCGATGATGGCAAAGCGCCTGCCCTCTATTCTGCCGCCGCTGTCGCTCTCGGAGAGTCTGGAGACGACACAGATACACAGCGTTGCCGGAAAGCTGAAGCGCGGCACGTCGCTCATCTCACAGCGCCCGTTCCGCTCGCCCCACCACACCATATCCGAAGTGGCGCTCGTAGGCGGCGGAATAAACCCGCAGCCGGGCGAGATATCGCTGGCACATAACGGCGTGTTGTTCGCCGACGAGCTGCCCGAATTCAACAAGCAGACGCTCGAAGTGCTGCGTCAGCCGCTCGAAGACCATAAGATAACCATCTCGCGCTCGAAATATACCGTTGAGTTCCCCTGCTCGTTCATGTTCATCGCCTCGATGAACCCCTGTCCCTGCGGCTATTATAACGACCCGACGCACAAGTGCTGCTGCACGCCCGGACAGATACAGCGTTACATGAGCAAGATATCCGGTCCGCTGCTCGACCGCATCGATATCCAGTGCGAGATTACGCCCGTGCCGTTCAAGGACATCTCGAAAGCGCAGCCCGGCGAGCCGAGTGCCGCCATCCGTGAGCGTGTCATCAAGGCACGCGACATACAGACCGCCCGCTACAAAGACTTCAAGGGCGTACACTGCAACGCGCAGATGACCGAGCGCATGATTCATCAGTTCGCCGAGCCCGACGAAGCCTCCATCGCTCTCCTGCGCACCGCCATGGAGAAGTTCTCGCTCTCCGCCCGCGCCTATAACCGCATACTCAAGGTGGCGCGCACCATCGCCGACCTTGACGGCTCAGAACGCGTGGAGGTGCAGCACATCAGCGAAGCTATTGGCTACCGCAACCTCGACCGTGGCGACTGGGCGGAACGCAGGATGTATTAAAAGTAAAAAAGTAAAAAGGTAAAAGGGGCTTTAGTCTTTTTATGATTGATTTAAGCTCGGTAGAAAGGAAAGAAAGATGAACAATTCAATCGAAATATACCGCTCGCAAGACGGTAGCGTGCAGCTTAATGTGAAGTTGGAGAACGAGACAGTGTGGTTAACACAGAGTCAGATGGCGGAGCTGTTTGGAGTTGATAGAACTTCAATAGTTCGTCATATTCGTAATATATATAAGTCGGAAGAATTAGAAGAATTTTCAACTTGTGCAAAAAATGCACAGGTTCGAATTGAAGGTCAACGACAGATTGTTCGTGAGATTCCATACTATAATCTTGATATGATTATTTCTGTGGGATATAGAGTGAATAGTAAAAATGCAACGTCGTTTCGTCGTTGGGCGACCTCCGTCCTCAAGCAATACCTCATCAAGGGCTATGCCATCAATCAGCAGATAAAGCTCGACCGCTACAACGAGCTGAAGGATGTTGTGCGCCTTATGTCGTGTGCTTTACGCCGAGGACGGACACAAGCGCATTGCCGACAACACACTTGTGGCGCTCACGCTGATGATTGCCGAGAGTAGAACCGAGGAGAAGAATGTAATGGTGAAGGTTGTTGTGAACCTGATTAACCGAGAGAATCAGTAAAAGTAGTAATAATAGTGAGTGTTGTGTGTATGTTTTTGAATATAAATCGCTATATTTGCACATCAAAAACAAGTTTCTGCGATTTTTTTGATCTATAATAAACGTTTATATACACACAATGAAAAAATCAATTGAGAATCTCTATCAGCTTGACGGTAGAGTGCCGTTGGGAAAGGCTCTCCCGTTCGGTTTGCAGCACGTGCTGGCGATGTTCGTCAGCAACATCACCCCAATCATGATTCTGGCAAGCGTTGTCGGACTTGACAGCGCGGTCAGTGCGGCACTTATACAGAACTGTATGATTATAGCCGGCATCGGTACGCTTGTGCAGTTGTTCCCGGTGTGGCGCATCGGTTCGCGTCTGCCTATCGTCATGGGCATCTCGTTCACGTTCCTCTCGCTCGCCATCAGCATCGCCGGCGCATACGGCATGGGCACGCTTATCGGTGCGGTTATCGTGGGCGGACTTGTTGAGGGCGTGCTCGGCTTGTTCGTGAAGTATTGGATAAAGCTCATTCCGCACGTCGTGTCGGCTACGGTAGTTACGGCTATCGGTTTCTCGCTCCTGCCTATTGGAGCCAATTCGTTTGCAGGCGGCATGGGTTCGCCCGATTTTGGCAGCTTGAACAACTGGATTGTGGGTTCTGTTACGCTGCTCGCTTGTCTTCTTTGCCAGGTTTTCGCAAAGGGATTCCTTCGTTCGCTTTCTGTTCTTGTGGGCCTTATCGTGGGCTACATCCTTGCTTGTTTTATGGGAATGGTCGACTTCAGCGGTATTTCGGGCTTGGCTGTAGTGTCGATGCCGCGTCTTATGCCGTTTACGCCGGAGTTCAACATCGGTGCGATACTCTCGGTTGTGGCTGTTTATCTTGTGTCGGCTACGGAGACTATCGGCGATACGTCGGCGCTGTGCAACGGTGCGCTGAACCGCGACCCTGAGACAAAGGAGATGGGCGCAGCCATCAGTTGCGACGGCTTCGTAAGTAGCGTGTCGGGCTTGTTTGGTTGTACGCCAATCACGTCGTTCAGTCAGAATGTAGGCTTGGCTGCTATGTCGGGCGTTGTGAACCGCTTCACGATCGGCATCGGCGCTTTGGTGATGATTATCGGCGGTGTGTTCCCCGTTGTGGGTCATGCGCTCACTACTATTCCGCAGGCTGTGCTCGGCGGCTGCACCATCATGATGTTCGGCAGCATTCTTTATGCTGGTTTCGGCATGATGGCTCGCACGGGCTTCTCGCAGCGCAACATGGTTATCGTGAGTCTCTCGCTCAGCGTGGGCCTCGGCTTCACGCAGGCTACTGAGATGTTCAAGATATTCCCCGAGATTGTGCGCACGGTGTTCGCAGAGAACTGCGTCGCTGTTGTGTTCCTCCTCGCTGTACTGCTCAACTTGCTGCTCCCGAAGAAGGAGGAGTAAGGTGTTGAGAAGTGTGTTGTGGTGGTGAGATGTTGAAATGATGTTGTGGTGGTGAGATGTTGATGTGTTGAGAAGTGTGTTGTGGTGTTGATATGTTGATGTGTTGACATTTGCATATATCACCATCTCAACTCCACAACATCATCCAAACAAATCTCAACATCTCACCACCTCACCATCTCAACCTAAAACCTCACCACCTCACCATCTCAACCTAAAACCTCACCACTTCAACATATCAACCTAACAACCACAACCACATGACCTCACACGAAATCTTTATGCTAACCGCGCTGGTAGCCACCGGCATTTTCCTCCTTCAGTTTGTAATCTCCGTGTTCTTTGGCGACTTGGACATGGACGTGGACGGCGACGCCAATGCCAATTTCGACCTTGGCAGTCTGTTCTCGTTCAAGGGACTCGTCCACTTTCTCATCGGCTTCGGCTGGACGCGTGTGCTGTTTGACGGCGACACGTGGCAGATGTATGCTTTGGCTGTGGTGGTGGGCGCGGTGTTCATGCTCGTGCTGTTCTACTCGTACGTGCTGGCGTACAGACTGCAGAATCTGCGCAAGCCGGAGCGTCCGCAGAATATCGTTGGGCGTGCTGGCAGGGTTTATATCAATATTGGCGACGGACGCTATACGGTGTTCGTGAAGCGCGACGGCGCGGAACGCGAGCTCGATGTGGTGTCGGAGTCGGGACACACCGACTATAAGACCGACCAGGTGGTGACGATAAAGGAGTACCGCGACAATAAGTATTATATTGAGTGAGATGGTGTGGTGTTGAGATGGTGTGGTGTTGAGGTGGTGTGGTGTTGAGGTGTTGACAAATGCTTATTCCCTCATCTTCTCCGCCTAAAAATTAATAACTAATAATTAAAAACTAATAACTAAAAAAATGCTATGGAATCAAACATTTTCCTTCTCGCCGGCTTGCTCGTCGTAATCGTGCTGCTCGGTATCATTGGTGTTCTTTCGCGCTACCGCAAGTGCAAGTCAGACGAGGTGCTCGTCGTTTACGGTAAGACCGGCGGATCGAAGTCGGCGAAACTCTACCACGGCGGAGCTGCCTTCGTGTGGCCTATCATCCAGGGCTACGACTTCCTCTCGATGAAGCCGATGCAGATAGACTGCAAGCTCACGGGTGCCATCTCTGCTCAGAACATCCGCGTAGACGTGCCCACGACCATCACCGTTGCCATCAGTACCGACCCCGAAGTGATGCAGAACGCCGCTGAGCGTATGCTCGGACTCTCGATGGATGACAAGCAGAACCTCATCACCGACGTGGTTTACGGACAGATGCGTCTCGTCATCGCCGACATGACCATCGAGGAACTCAACTCCGACCGCGACAAGTTCCTCGCCAAGGTGAAGGATAATATCGACACCGAGCTGCGCAAGTTCGGTCTGTATCTGATGAACATCAACATCAGCGACATCCGCGACGCCGCCAACTATATCGTCAACCTCGGTAAGGAGGCAGAATCGAAGGCGCAGAACGAGGCTCAGGCTAACATTGAGGAGCAGGAGAAGCTCGGTGCGATAAAGATTGCGAACCAGATTAAGGAGCGTGAGACACGCGTTGCCGAGACTCGCAAGGACCAGGAGGTGGCTATCGCCTCCACACGCAAGGAGCAGGAGATATCCGTTGCGCAGACCGACAAGGAGCGTGTGTCGCAGGTGGCGCTCGCAAACGCCGACAAGGAGTCGCAGGTGGCTCGCGCTGAGGCCGAAATGAACATCAATGTGGAGCAGGCGAACACGGCGAAGGAGAGTCGCATCGCAGAGCTTAACTCGGATATGGAGATTAAGCAGGCGGAGGCGAAAAAGAAAGCCGCTATCGGTCGCAACGAGGCGCAGAAAGAAATAGCGCTTTCCAACGCCCAACTCTCGGTTACTCAGGCAAACGCCGACAAGGAGGCTGGCGAAGCTGCTGCGCGTTCGGAGGCTGCCGTGCAGACCGCACGCGAGAAGGCGCAGAAGGAAGTGGAGGAGGCGAAGGCTCTGAAGGTGGAGTCGTCGCTGAAGGCAGAGAAGATTGTGCCAGCAGAAGTGGCTAAGCAGGAGGCTATCTTGCAGGCAGACGCCGTGGCAGAGAAGGTGATACGCGAGGCTGAAGCGAAGGCAAAGGCTACGCTGGCGCAGGCTGAGGCTGAGGCAAAGGCGATACGCATGCGTCTCGAAGCCGAGGCAGAGGGTAAGAAGATGTCGCTCCTGGCTGAGGCTGACGGCTTCCAGGCAATGGTGAAAGCCGCCGAACTCAACCCGGCTATCGCTATCCAGTACAAGATGGTTGACCAGTGGAAGGAGATTGCAGGCGAGCAGGTGAAGGCGTTCGAGAAGATGCAGCTTGGCAACGTCACGGTGTTCGACGGTGGCGACGGAGCAACCGGCAACTTCCTCAACTCGCTCGTGAAAACCGTAGCGCCAAGTCTCGGCGTTCTCGACCAGCTGCCCATCGGCGAAACCGTGAAGAATATACTTCATTCGGAGAAGAAGGACGAAGGAACGGAGAAGAAGGAAGAGAAAACAGATAAAAAATAAAAAGAGTAATATTGATTGTAGCGGAGGTCTCTGGCCTCCGCAGCAGATAGTCTTACGATTAGTTCGACTTGGTGCTGCGGAGGCCGGAGACCTCCGCTACTTTTGTTTACTCATCTGGCCATTTACATGCAGCGCCCGTTGTCTTGAACGACGGGCGTTGTGCGTTCATGCTGCGCAGCTTCTTGCCCAGTTCTGCCGAAAGCTGCTTCACCTTCGCCGGATACTGCTCAGCAAGATTGCGGCTCTCGCTGATGTCCTGCGCAATGTTGAACAGCTCCTTGCGACCAGTGGCGTAATAGTATATCAGTTTCCAGTCGCCGCGACGTATGGCGCAGTTCAGGTTGATGCCCGGTCCGTAGCCGTCCCACACGTTAGGAAAGTTCCAGATAAGGCTTCTGTCGGCTATGCGGCTGTCCGCTTTGCCCTTCAGCGTGGGCACGATGCTGACGCCGTCGATGGTCTGCGGCACTTTATACTGCTTCGCGCCCGCCATGTCGAGTATAGTGGGGTAGAGGTCCTCTATTATTATGCTGCTTGCGTTGCGTGTGCCGGGCTTTACGGTGTCGCCCCACTTCACGATGAACGGCACACGTATGCCGCCCTCGTAGAGCGAGCCCTTTCCGCTGAGCAGCGGCGCGTTCTGCGTGAATGGTTCGCCCTCGCGGAACTCAGGGCTGCACGCCAGTCCGCCGTTGTCGCCGAGGAAGATGATGATGGTGTTCTCCGCTTCGCCGTTGCGCTGCAGCCAGTTCATTATGTCGCCCAAACTCTTGTCCATGCCCTCTACAAGCGAGGCGTAAGCAGCGTCTTTGTCCGAAAGACCCTTGCGCACGTACTTCGGGAAGAAGCGCATGTCCTTGTCGATAGGAATGTGCACGGCGTAGTGCGACATATAGAGATAGAAAGGCTGTTTGTATTTCTTCGCCTTTTCGAGTGCGCCTATCGCCTCCTGCGTCAGTGCTTCGGTGAGGAAGGTGCCCGTTCCCCAATACTTCTCCAGTCCGGGAGTCGACATACGCGAGTTGGGCTTGCCGTCGCGGTCGTGTCCGTAGTTGCGTTCGCTCAGATACGTAGCCACTCCGCCCGCCGCCGTGCCCGTTATGTTCATGTCGAAACCGAAGTGGCACGGGTTTTCGCCCGGCGTGTCCTTCGCTCCCCAATGCGCCTTGCCGCAATGGATGGTGTGATAGCCGCTGTCCTTCAGTATCTGCACGAACGACTTCGCCACGGCGGTGTTGTTCAGGGCGTCCACCTGCGCTATGCCGTTGTAGTTCCAGTCGGGCAGTGTCACCACGTCGCTCTCATGGTCGGTGGTCTTGTCGCGCTCCAGCGTCCAGTTCGTCACACGGTGGCGCGCCATGTTCATGCCCGTCATCAGACTGCATCGCGTAGGCGAACTGATTGGGCAGGCATACGCTTGCGTGAACATCATTCCCTCGCTTGCCAGTCGCTCCATGTTCGGCGTTTCGTACATGTCGTTATATCGCGTTCGGCGGTCCCAGAACGCCACGGATGTGTCCTGCCATCCCATGTCGTCCACGAGAAACAC
Source organism: Leyella stercorea (assembly GCF_019052365.1). Classification (GTDB taxonomy): domain Bacteria; phylum Bacteroidota; class Bacteroidia; order Bacteroidales; family Bacteroidaceae; genus Prevotella. The sequence continues at coordinate 34,631 of NZ_JAHQUY010000020.1, read as the reverse complement.
GAGTATGTTGGGGCGCTTCTGCTGTTCGGCGTGTGCAGGAGCGCAGCCCAATGTTGCGGCAGCCGCGAGTATAGTAGCTTGTTTCAGATTCATAGTGATTTGTTTTTTAATAATTAACCCGATTAAACAGATTCTTCTCTTAGCTTGAAGGAATCCGTTTAATCGGGTTAATCCGTTGTTATCTATATCTTAATACAGCGTTTTCGGCGCGATTCGGAAGCTGAAAGTATAGTCCTTATACTCTACGCGGTGACCCTTGCGGGCGCGTCCGTCGCCACCCCAGCTGTCAACACCGCCGACACCCGACTGTACGAGGTCGATGAAGAGGTTGGTATATTTCGACTTCTCTACCGACTGTGAGTGGCGCTGTTTCTTCTCTTTGCCCTCATCGAGAGTGAGCAGGTCGTAGTGGAGGGCAGAAGCCGAGAAGAGCTTGTCGCTCTCTACGCGGAAGCCCACGCCGTTCTTGTTGGTCTGGTTCCACCAGCGCAGGTCGCTCATCGTTCCGGTCTCCTGCGGACGTACGTACGGGTAGAAGAGGTCGTCGGCAGTAGAGTGGTAGATGCCAACATTCTGCGAAATCTTGCGGTCGGAGTAGTTCTCTACCGGTCCGCGTCCGTTCCACTGCACCTGGTCCATGTCGTAAGGCAGGTTCATCACCATACCGAAGCGGAGCATCTCCGACACCTTTGCGCCCGGAGTGGTCTTCAGATCCTGAGTGACTACGAGTGTGCCGTTAGCCTCTACCTGGTATGTGAGTGTGAGTGTAGACTTCACAGCAGGCATGTTATACACAGCTACTACAGTCTTCAGTTTTTTATCAACTGTGAGCGAGCGAAGTTTCATCTTCGGAGTGCGCCAAGCAGCGAAGTTTTTCTGCGACTGTGCGCCCATGTCGTTGTCGGTTACGGCACGCCAGAAGTTAGGCTTGAGCGAACCGCCCTCGCCGAGGAGCGAGTTGCCGCCCACCTCGTAGCGTGTGATGAAGCCCGTAGCATGGTCGAAAGCGAGCGTGAAGTTCTGTGCCTGCAGCGTGAGCAGCGGTTCCTTCTTCTTGTCGGTGAGCTTCACAGCCTTCAGCGCCTTCTGCTCGTTCTCCGTCAGAGCGAGGTCTGTGCCCTTAGCTTCGCGCAATGCGAACTGCTGATAAGCCACGATGTCGCCAGCCTTCTGCAAGCCCTCGTCGTTCTTCAGACGGAACTCTACGTTCAGCATCACGTCCTTTGCCTCCTTGAGTTTGTCGATATTGTACGGCAGCACGAAGTCGGCAGAGCTCTGCGCCTTTATCTCGGCGAGGTCGGCGATTGTGCCGTTCTGACGCTCGATGCCGTCAGCCACGATAGCCCAAGAGAGCGACACGTTGTCGAGCGGACGGAAGAAGTTTTCGTTGAACACGTTGAACTTCTTCTGAGCAAGATCAGCCGGTTTCACCCAGATGTTCTGATACCAGTAGCCCACCTCGTAAGCCTCAGGATTCGGCTTGCGGTCGGGCGAGATGAATCCGTTGCAGTTGAAGTTGTTGTCAGACGGGTCGTAAGAGTTGAAGTCGCCGCCGTAGTTGTATATCATGTTGCCCTTAGCGTCCTTGCCGCGCAGACCCTGGTCTACGAAGTCCCAGATGAAGCCACCCTGATAGATAGGATACTTGCGTATGAGGTCCCAGTAGTCCTGCATTACGCCGCAAGAGTTGCCCATAGCGTGAGCGTACTCGCAATGAATCATCGGTTTGGTGCTTGCAGGGTCCTTAGCGTAGCGCTCTGCAGCCTCAGGCGTGATGTACATCTCGGCGTAGAAATCGGTGTTAGGTCCGAGGATAGCGCGCTCGTAGTGAACCGGACGCGACGGGTCGAACTCGTTAATCCATTTCTTCACGGCAGCGAAGTTCTTCGAGTCGGCAGTCTCGTTGCCCATCGACCAGTAGATTACCGACGGATGGTTGAACTGGTTGTGCACATTGTGCATGTTGCGCTCCATTATCTGCTTGGCGAAGAGGTCGGTTGTTGTGATAGCGTCGCTATCGTAGAAGAATCCGTGACTCTCCTGGTTGGTCTCAGCGCATACATATATACCATATTCGTCGCAAAGCTCGTAGAAGTACGGGTCGTCGGGGTAGTGGCATGTGCGCACGGCGTTCACGTTGAACTGCTTCATCAGCTTCACGTCCTCAACCATGCGTTCGCGTGAGATGACATATCCGCCGTCGGGGTCTATCTCGTGGCGGTTAGCGCCCTTGATGAAAATCGGCTGTCCGTTCACGAGCAGCTGCTTGTTCTTTATCTCCACCTTGCGGAAACCAGTGCGCACCGGAACCGACTCTACGTCCTTGTTCTGCTGCTGCACGGTGACAACCACCTTATACAGATTAGGAGTCTCTGCGGTCCACTTCAGTGGGTTCTCCACGTCGAACTTCACGGTAGCGTTCACCAAAGCCACGTCGTGTCCCTTCTGCTTCTTCACCTTCGAAGAGTTGATTATCTTGCGGCTCACAACGTCGCCGTTCGGAGCGATGAGGTCGATGATGAATTTGGCGTTGCCCTTAGCCTTGAGCGCAACGGCGAGCGATCCGTTCTTGTATTCGGCGTCGAGGTCTGGCGTCACGCGCACGTCGTCGATGTGAGCGGTCTGCGAGCGCGAGTAGAGGAAGCAGTCGCGAGCCACACCCGAGAGGCGCCAGAAGTCCTGGTCCTCGCTGTAAGAGCCGTCGCACCAGCGGAATGTCTGGAAAGCGATGAGGTTGTCGCCCTTCTTGAGGAAAGGAGTGATGTCGAACTCCATTGCCGACTTCGAGTCCTCGCCGTAGCCCACGAAATGGCCGTTCACCCAGAGATACATGTTCGACGTAACCGATCCGAAGTGAGCTATCACCTGGCGTCCGTTCCATGAGTCGGGGATGCGTATTGTGCGGCGGTAAGAGCCTACGTGGTTGTCCTTTGTCGGCACCATCGGCGGATTGTCCTTGAAGTGTCCGCGCCATGCGAATCCTATGTTCACGTATTCGGGGTCGCCGAAGCCGTTCAGCTCCCAGATGCCCGGCACGCGCATGTTTTTCCACGCAGCGTCGTTATAGTCGGTGCGGAAGAAGTCGGTAGGACGCTGGTCGGCGTTCTCCACCCACTGGAAACGCCAGTCGCCTTCGATAGAAAGGAAGTTGCTCGATTTGTCGCGGTTGCCCTTCAGCGCAGCCTCGCGGTTCTCGTAAGCGAAGAAAGATGTGCGTGTAGCGAATCTGTTGACGTTGTTAACCGAGAGGTCGTGCCATTCCGTGAATGTCGGTTCGGCTACTCTTTCTTTCGGTTCGGCTGCGTTGACGAGGCACGGAGCCAAGCCTGCCACAGCCAGTGTTAATAGCAGATGTTTCATAATTATTTTGTTGTTTGTTTTCTGCGGTTTAAAGTTCTGACAACAAAGTTACTACAAATTTGGCGGAATTTACCAAAAATTGTAATTTTGTATGTTAAAATCAATGAAGATGAACTATAATACACATACTCTTGCTAACGGATTGCGCATAATCCACCTTCCGTCCGCCCAACCCGTGGTATATTGCGGCTACGCTGTAGGCGCCGGCACACGCGACGAGGAGCTCGGACGCGAGGAGGGAATGGCGCACTTCTGCGAGCATATCACTTTCAAGGGCACGGAGCGCCGCAGCTCGATGCAGATACTGGGCCACCTGGAGAGCGTGGGCGGCGACCTCAACGCCTTCACCAACAAGGAGGAGACGGTGTATCACGCCGCCGTACTGAAGGAGAACATTGACCGCGCTGTCGACCTGCTCACCGACATCGTCTTTCACAGCACCTATCCGCAGGCGGAGATAGACAAGGAGGTAGAGGTGATCGTAGACGAGATAGAGAGCTACAACGACTCGCCCGCCGAACTCGTGTACGACCTCTTCGAGAACGCCGTTTTCAGCGGACATCCGCTGGGGCATAACATACTGGGCACGGCAGAGAAGCTGCGCCGTTACACAACGGCTGACGCGCTGCGCTTCACGCGACGCTACTATCGACCCGAGAACAGCGTGTTCTTTGCTTACGGCGACGTCGACTTCCACAAGCTCGTGCGACTGCTTGAGCGGGCTAACACTAACGTAGCGGCGGTATCCTTGCCGCCGCAGCAGCAAGCGTTGTGTGACGAGTCGGCAGGATGTGGCGGCGGCAATGATACCGCCACTGCTGTTCTTCCGCCCTACGTGGCGCAGCACATAGAGCACCACATGGACACACACCTTGCTCATGTGATGCTTGGCACTCGCGCCTACGACGTTCACGACGAACGCCGCATTGCGCTTTATCTGCTCAACAATATCCTCGGCGGACCTGGCATGACGGCACGCCTGAACGTGTCGCTGCGCGAGCGCAACGCTCTCGTCTACACCGTTGAGAGCATGGCGCAGAGCTATAGTGACACGGGTCTTTGGGCGGTCTACTTCGGTTGCGACCCGAAGAACGTGAAGCGCTGCCTACGACTCATACGTCGCGAGCTGGACAAGGTGATGCAGCGTCCGCTGAGCGACGCGCAGCTGCGTGCTGCCAAACGGCAGATACGCGGACAGATAGGCATCGCCTGCGACTCGCGCGAGTCGTTCGCACTCGACTTCGCCAAGAGCTATCTGCACTATGGTTGGAAGAAGGATGTGACGGCACTCTGCGAGCGCATCGACGCGCTCACGGCTGCCGACCTGCAGCGTGTGGCGCAGGATCTCTTTGCCGAGGAACGCCTCACGATGCTCGTAATCAAGTAGGCGCAATTCTAAGTTGTGGCGATTTCAGGGGGTGCACTTGTCTCAAGTGCACCAACCGAGCAATAAGTACACCCACCGAGCAATAAGTGTATCCACAGAATAGATAGTGTCATTTACTTGGTTGGTGCAGCAGAGACTGCTGCACCCCCTGGGAGAAGTACACCCACCGAGCAATAAGTACACCCACAGAATAGATAGCGTCATTTACTTGATTGGTGCAGCAGAGACTGCTGCACCCCCTGAGAGAAGTGCACCAACCGCTACGTTAAAAGCAAAAACGGATTAAGCCGATTAATAGGATTTCTCTGCAATGAAGAAAATCCGTTTAATCAGCTTAATCCGTTGTTGATTTCTACGCACCCTTATAATCTGTGCGCATCTGTGGGAGAATATCTCAGCAGAGGTTCTGCAGCATGGCAAGTGCCTTGTTCTCTGCGTCCTCCATTATCTCGCGCTCTCCCGGTCCCTTGTCGTTGATGCCGCAGAGATGCAGTATGCCGTGAATTATCACGCGGTGCAGCTCGTCGTCGTACTGCTTGCCGAACTTCTCGGCATTGGTGCGCACGGTGTCGAGCGAGATTACGATGTCGCCGCTCACGATGCCCGGCTCGTCGTAGTCGAACGTTATCACGTCTGTATAGTAGTCGTGACCTAAATATTCGTTGTTCACCTCGAGAATCTTCTCGTCGTCAACGAACATGTAGCCCACTTCGCCTACCTTATAGCCGTATGTAGCGGCGACGGCACGTATCCATGCTGTCGTCTCGCGCTTCTTTATCTTCGGCATCTTCACGCCGTCTACGTTGTATGTAATCATATTCTTGATGTTGTTATGTTGTTATGTTGTTATGTTGAGGTGTTGTGGTGTTGTTGTGGTGAGATGTTGAGATGGTGTGGTGTTGAGATGTGTTGTTGTGAGATATACACTAATGTCAACATCTCACCACATCACCATCATATCTCACCATCTCACCACCTCACCATCCTATCCGATTCTTTTCGGAAGAAAAGAGTCCACGTCCCTTCCGAAGTTCTTCAGTTCTCTGACCACCGACGACGACACGCTGTCCATGCCAGGCAGGGCGTAGAACACCACGGTCTCTATGCCCGTGAGTCGGCGGTTGATGTCAGCCTGCTCGCGTTCGAACTCGAAGTCCTTCACCGAGCGCACACCCTTCACGATGAACTGCGCTCCGTGGCGCTGCGCGAAGTCGACCGTCAGGTCGCTGTACTGCTCCACGCTTATCTTCTCCTCGCCGGCATACAGCCCTCTGATAGCCTCTACGCGCTGCTCCGCCGTGAGCATGTAGCGCTTCTTTTCGTTCACGCCCACGCCGATGACGAGGCGGTCGAAGAGTGGCAAGGCGCGGCGCACGATAGAGTCGTGACCGATGGTGAACGGGTCGAACGATCCGACGAATATTCCGATTCTTTCCATAGCTTTCCGTTTACTAATATCTGCAAATGTACAACTTTTATTTCACATAGCCACACACGTTTTCTCAGATTTTGTAAAATAAATAGAGTTTCGTTTCTGCCGTATTTCGATATAATAATGTAATTTTGCATATTGAACTAATATATAAATAAGAATAAAAGCTAATACATAATATAGAATGGTACTCAACTATATCTGGATTGCGTTCTTCCTCATCGCCTTCTGCATAGCCCTTGTGCGGCTTGTGTTCATGGGCGATACGGAAGTGTTCCCCGCAATCATGAACTCTACGTTCGACACCTCGCGCACGGCGTTCGAGATTTCGCTCGGACTCACCGGCGTGCTCTCGCTGTGGCTCGGCATAATGAAGATAGGCGAGAAGGGTGGGGTGGTGAACGTGCTGGCACGTGTGCTTTCGCCCGTGTTCTCCCGACTGTTTCCAGACATACCGAAGGGGCATCCCGTCACGGGCAGCATCTTTATGAACGTGGCTGCCAACATGCTCGGACTCGACAATGCCGCAACGCCACTCGGACTGAAGGCTATGGAGCAGCTGCAGGAGCTGAACCCGAAGAAGGACACGGCGACGAACCCGATGATAATGTTCCTCGTGCTCAACACGTCGGGTCTGACGCTCATACCGGTGAGCATCATGGTGTATCGTGCGCAGCTCGGCGCAGCGCAGCCTACGGACATCTTCGTGCCCATTCTGCTCGCTACGTTCTGTTCTACCGTCGCCGGCATCATCGTTACGTCAATCTATCAGCGTATCAACCTGCTCAACCGCACTATGCTGCTCACGCTGGGCGGCTTGTCGCTCGCCGTTGCCGCCATCATCTGGGGCTTCTCGGCTATGGACAAGGCGCAGATGAACGTCGTGAGCACGTCGGTGGCTAACATTCTGCTGATGCTTATCATCGTGGTGTTCATCCTGGCTGGCATGCGCAAGAAGGTGAACGTGTACGATGCGTTCATCGAGGGCGCAAAGGACGGTTTCTCTACGGCTGTGCGCATTATTCCTTATCTCGTGGCGATACTTGTTGGCATCGGTGTGTTCCGTGCTTCGGGTGCTATGGATATGCTCATTGGCGGCGTGAAGTGGGTGGTTGAGGCTCTTGGCTGCAACACCGACTTCGTTGGCGCGCTGCCCACGGCTTTCATGAAGCCGCTATCGGGTAGCGGAGCGCGCGGCATGATGGTCGACGCCATGACTACATACGGTGCCGACTCGTTCGTGGGTCGCCTCTCATGCATCTTCCAGGGCTCCACCGACACCACCTTCTACATCCTCGCCGTCTACTTCGGCAGCGTCGGCGTACGCTACACACGCCACGCCGTAGCCTGCGGCTTGCTTGCCGACCTCGCTGGCGTAATTGCGGCAATCGCAATATGCTACATGTTCTTTTAAAAGTAAAAAAGTAAAGTATGGCTAATTTAAAGAGTTTAGCAAAGGACACCGCCATTTACGGCTTGAGCAGCATTGCGGGCCGTTTCATCAACTATCTGCTGGTGCCCATCCAGACCACAGCGTTCGTCGCGAGCGGCGGACAATATGGTGTCGTTACGAACATCTACGCCTACACGGCGCTGCTGCTTGTCATCCTTACGTACGGTATGGAGACAACCTTCTTCCGCTACGTGAACAAGACGGAGGAGAACCCGCAGACCGTTTACTCTACGGTGCTTATCTCCGTCGGAGCGACGGCGGCGCTTTTCGTGGCGCTCGTGTTCAGTTTTCTGCCACAGATAGCTACGTTCATGAAGTACCCCGACCATCAGAGTTGGGTGGCAGTGATGTTCGTCTGCGTGGCTATCGACGCGTTCAAGTGCATACCGTTCGCCTATCTGCGCTACAAGAAGAAGGCCATTAAGTTCGCGGCGTTGCAGTTGGTGAACATCGTGCTGAACATCGTGCTCAACTTGCTCTACCTCATCGTGCTGCCGGCGCTGAAGCTGAACCCGTTCGGCTTGTACGACGCGCAGTTCACGCTCGACGTGGGCATGGTGTTCTACATCAACCTCATTTGTACAGCCGTCGTCCTGCTCTGCTTCTGGCGCGAGCTGACGGGTTTCCGCTGGCGCTTCGACGTGCAGTTGTGGCGCCGTATGCTGCGCTACGCCATGCCTCTGTTAGTGTTGGGCATAGCCGGCATCCTCAACCAGACACTCGACAAGATTATCTTCCCGTATCTCTACGACGGAGCCGACGAGAAGACGCAGCTCGGCATTTACGGTGCGGCTACGAAGATTGCGATGATCATGGCGATGATTACGCAGGCGTTCCGCTACGCCTACGAGCCGTTCGTTTTCGGCAAGTCGAAAGACAAGGACAACCGCGAGACGTACGCCAAGGCCATGAAGTTCTTCATCATCTTCACGCTGCTTGCGTTCCTCGTCGTTATCGCCTACATCGACATCCTGCGCTTCATCATCCCTAACGAGAGCTACTGGCCTGGTCTGCGCGTCGTGCCTATCGTGATGGCTGCCGAGATAATGATGGGCGTCTACTTCAACCTCTCGTTCTGGTACAAGCTCATCGACAAGACCATATACGGTGCGTGGTTCTCTGCTGCGGGCTGCTTGGTGCTGGTAGTGGTGAACGTGCTCTTCGTGCCCAAGTACAGCTATATGGCTTGCGCATGGGGCGGCGTAGCGGGCTACGGCACGGCGATGGTGCTGTCTTATCTCGTCGGTCAGCGCAAGTATCCCATCAACTATCCGCTGAAGTCGATAGGCGTGTACGTGGCTATCACGGCGCTGTTCTACTTCCTCATGAATCTTGCCAACGACAACCTGCCCGAGTGGGCTGCGCTCGCTGTGAACACCGCACTCGTCGTGGCGTTCATCGGTCACATCGTCTATCACGACCTGTCGCTGAAGAGTCTGCCCGTCGTGGGCAAGTATTTCAAGTGAAATAAAAATTGAACAAAGAATTATAGATGACAGAATATAGTCAATACATAGATGGATTATTGAAACCAAAAGTTCAAGAACCTGCGGTGGTATTGGACTTGTTTGCTGGTTGTGGAGGTTTGTCGCTTGGATTTGAGGCTGTAGGTTTTAGAACTATCGGTTTCGAAATGGTTGACGAGGCTGTTGATACGTATAACAGAAATCTTAAAGGAAAATGCTATAACCAGTTTCTTGAAGTAGGTTTTAATTATCCGGAAGAAGAAAATATAGATATAATAATAGGGGGACCTCCCTGTCAACCGTTCAGCAGATTTGGTAATCAAAAAGGCATGGAAGATGCACGTGACGGCTTTCCTATATTTATAGATGCTGTTCGTCGTCTACAACCTAAAGTGTTTCTTTTTGAGAATGTCGCCAATATCTTAGGGAGACATAAATGGTATCTGGACTTGATAGTTCAGGAACTTCAGAATTTGGGTTATATCGTGGAATACAAAGTGTTGAATGCCGTTGATTATGGTGTTCCTCAAAGGCGCGAAAGACTTATATGTGTCGGACACCGCGCATCATTCCATTTTCCTGCAATAGAGCGTGAGAAGCGAACTGTTGCTGAAGCGATAGGAGACACAATGTTAAGTCCTGAACCCGAAAGTAAGATACTTACTTCGCGACAAGACGAATACATAGCAGTATACGAGAAGAAGTCGCATTGTGTAAATCCTCGTGATTTATATCCAGACAGGCCTGCGAGAACCATTACTTGCAGAAATCTTGCAGGGGCAACGAGCGATATGCAGAGGGTGCGTCTTGCGGACGGAAGACGGAGACGTCTTACGTACCGTGAAGCAGCGCGTCTTCAGACATTCCCTGATTGGTTTGAGTTCTCTGGCACAGAGACCAAGCAATTCTATCAAATAGGAAATGCGGTACCGCCATTGCTGGCATATAAGATTGCTCAGCAGGTAAAGAATACTTATTATTTGGAACAAAAATCAGAAGAATATATTTTACAAAGAAATATTCCTAATAGTTTGTTTGCGATATGAAGATAAAAGTTCAAGCTAAGACATCTGCAAAAGTAAGGTCGTTGGTATACAATCTTTTGGATGTCTTCCAGAAAATAGGTATACCTGTTGATGGTACCGATAGAAAGGTGGAGCGCATGGCTAAAGCCTGTCTTGCGGTAGGAAAAATAAAGAAAAGTTTCGCTGAAGCTCTTTCTGAAGAGAATGATGGTTTTGTAAGAACACGAGATATAATATCATTTGAGAATGAAAATTATGGAGAACACATTTCTCCAGGATCTTATGACGATATAAGAAGGAAGGATTTAAAATTGCTGATTGAAGCAGGAATCGTCATCAATTCTTCATCCAAAGAGAATCTGGCTACTAACAACCCTTCGCGTGGATATGCTTTAAGCAAATCTTTTGTGGAGTTGTTGTATAGTTATGGTTCTGAAGAATGGGATATGCGACTTTCTGGGTATCTGAAAGAAGCGAAATCACTTAAGGAAGAGTTAGAATGTAGACGTAATCTGATGAAAGTTCCGGTAACTCTTCCCGGAGGCAAACGGATAAGTCTGTCTTATGGCGCACATAATGATTTGCAAAAAGAGATAATAGAGACTTTCTTACCATTGTTCGGTTTTGGTGCAGAAGTACTTTATGTAGGTGATACAACAGATAAGTTCCTGCATTTGGATGAAAAAGCATTGAAAGAGATAAACTTTTTCGTCTTGGAACATGACGAACTGCCTGATGTCGTGGCATATAGCCATGGGAAAAACTTGTTGTACCTTATTGAAGCCTATCACTCCACTGGAGAATGGAACGAAATAAGAGTGCGAAAAGTAAAACGTAAGCTCAAAGAGTCTGGTTGTACAGCAGACGTTGTCTTCTTTACGGCCTTTGAGACCAAAAATGCTTTCAAGCAAAAGGCTAAAGATATAGCATGGGAAACGGAAGTGTGGATTGCAGAATCGCCAGAACATCTTGTGCATTTCAATGGCTATAATTTTTTAGATATACATAAATGATGATTTTATTGACAAACTAACCATATAAAATTAATAAAATGAAGAAAAAGAATCTGTTCCTCGCTGCAGCCCTTGCGCTCTCATCGGCTGCCGCTCATGCCGACGAAGGCATGTGGACGCTCTACAACCTGCCGCAGGCGGTTTACGAGCAGATGAAGAGCTATGGCTTCACTCCTTCTTACGACCAGCTCTACAAGAGCGAGGACGCCATCAAGAACGCCGTTGTCAACTTCTCGGGTTACTGCTCTGGCGTCGTAGTGTCGCCCGACGGACTCGTCTTCACCAACCACCACTGTGGCTTCGAGGCTATCCGTTCGCACTCTACCGTGGAGCACGACTACATGCTCAACGGCTTCTATGCGAAGACCTTCGAGGAGGAGCTGCCTAACAAGGATATGTTCGTGAGCTTCATGGTCGACCAGAAGGACATCACAGAGATGCTCGCCCAGCGCGGCTTCAACGAGATGAACAACGAGCAACGCGAGAAGTTGCTCAACGAGGTGGAGAACCAGATGATTAAGGAGCTGCACGAGCAGGACCCGTCGCTCGACCTTGAGATTAAGCCGTTCTACGAGGGCAACAAGTATTACGCTACGACATACCGCACCTTCCGCGACCTGCGCCTTGTGTTTACTATCCCGAAGTCGATGGGCAAGTTCGGCGGCGAGACCGACAACTGGATGTGGCCGCGCCAGACCTGCGACTACTCGGTGTTCCGCATCTACGCCGACCCTAAGACCAACGGACCTGCTGCCTATTCGAAGGACAACGTGCCTTACAAGCCGAAGCACTGGGCTAAGGTGTCGATGGACGGATACAAGGAGGGCGACTTCGCCATGACTATCGGCTATCCGGGCTCTACAGAGCGCTATCTCTCAAGCTACGGCATACGCGAGATGCGCGACGCCGAGAACGCTCCGCGCGCCCAGATACGCGGTGTGAAGCAGGAGGTGATGATACGTCACATGCGCGCCGACGAGGCTGTGCGCATCAAGTACGACTCTAAGTACGCGCAGAGTTCCAACTACTGGAAGAACTCGCTCGGTATGAACAAGTGTATCGACTCCGTTGGCATCATCCGTCAGAAGGCCGACTTCGAGGACCGCATCCAGGAGTATCAGAAGTGGACCGGCTACCTGAAGGGCAAGCTCGACTTCGAAAAGATGAAGAACCTCTACGCCACACGCTTCGACGCCGACAAGCTCAGCACCGTATGGCGCGAGACATTCGCACGCACCGGCGAGTTCAACACACGTGCTCTCACGCTTATCGGCATGATGCCCGAGAAGGGTAGCAAGAAGGCTAAGACCACATACAGCTTCCCCGACAACAGCGAGGAGTGGGACGCGGCTCTCGACAAGGACGTGCAGGCTGCGCTCATCGACAACTTCCGTCAGTATGTGGCTAAGGAAGACCTGCCCGAGTTCTACAAGACCATCGAGAAGCAGTTCGGCGGCGACACACGCAAGTATGTAGAGTGGCTGTGGTCTACATCCGTTCTGATGAAGAGCGGCAAGAAGATAAAGCTCTCTGAGAAGGCGCTCGCAAAAGACCCCGGCTACCAGTATGCAAAGGCTCTGAAGGCTGTGTACGACAAGTGCAGGGGCGTGATAAACGACGTGCGCGAGGCTATCGAGGAGCAGGAGCGCTACCTCTGCGACGCCAAGGTGCGCTACGAGCAGGAACTGCCTCACTACTCTGACGCCAACTTCACGATGCGTCTGTCGTACGGTCAGGTAGGCGGCTATCTGCTTGGCGGCGAGCCGTCGGGCTACTACACCGATGCTTCGTCTATCGTGCGCAAGATGGAGGCTGGCGAGAAGGGCATCATCGACTACCAGGCTGAGCCAGTGATGAAGCAGCTTCTCTCTTCGCCCGATTTCGGCAAGTACACCGACAAGACAACGGGTAAGATGCAGCTCTGCTTCCTCACCAACAACGATATCACCGGCGGCAACTCCGGATCGCCGATGTTCGACGGCAACGGCAATCTCATCGGTCTGGCGTTCGACGGCAACTGGGATTCGCTCTCAAGCGACATCTGGTTCGACAAGCGCCTGGCTCGCTGCATCGGCGTCGACATCCGCTACATGCTCTTCCTCATGGACAAGTGGGGCAACGCAGAGCGTCTGCTCAAGGAGATTGGCGTGAAGTAAGAATTTGTTACATAATGAAAATAGGCTACGACTGTTCTGTGTCGTAGCCTATTTTTATAGGAAATACCCATAGCAAGAGATTCTGTGAATTTTGTGAATTCCGTGGGAAAAAGAAGTGCCCACAGAACGCACGGAATCCACAGAAGTTAGGTTGCTTCAAGGGGGTGCACTTGTCCCCAAGTGCACCAACGTAGCAAGAAGTGCACTAACCTTGAGGAAACTCCCACAGAACGCACGGAATCCAGAAGTTTAGAGTGCGTATTGTTCTCCCACGGAACGCACGGAACCCACAGAAGTTTAGGGTGCGTAGAGAAGAAACTACGGAGTCCGTTGTTAAAATATTAATCTTTAGCGGTGGGTTCCGAACGCCGCCCGATCGGATTGCGTCCGCCGTCTGATCAGATTGCGTTCGCCACCCGATTGGATTGCGTTCGCCGCCCGATCGGACGGCGTACGGAGAACGATGACTTTCGTTGAGGCTGTAGGATGATAAAAGCAGCGATTTCATCGAACAAAATCAGCGATTTCATCGGGCAGGAGCTGTGCCTTATCCGATAAAACCGGCGATTTCATCGAGCGACTGCGCCACCTTCAGCGTGTCGTCGAAGCCCGCACGCAGCACTCCGTGCGCCTTAAGGTCGTCGAGCATGGCGATGAGCGAGTTCCAAAAGCCGCCGATGTTGTAGAGAATGACGCGCTTGTTGTGGTAGCCGATGGAGGCAGCGGCAAGCACGGTGAATATCTCGTCGAGCGTGCCCACTCCGCCAGGCAGCGCTATTATCACGTCGCTGCGCTGAATCATTAGATCCTTGCGGTCGGAGAGGTTGTCGCAGAGAATCTTCACGTCGACATGCTCAGACACCTTGCCACCTTTCTCGACAATCGACGGTACGACGCCTACGGTCATTCCCTTTGCGTTGTGCACAGCCTCAGCCACGCACTCCATCATTCCGAGGTTGCATCCGCCGAACACCAGCGTATGCCCGTTGGCACCCATCCAGGCGCCCAGCTCGCGCGTGCGGTCGAAGTATTCGGTGGGAAGATTCGAGTTGGCGGAGCAGAAAATACAAATGTTCATTGCTATTATTTTTTTATTATTAACTAAGCCTTTCTAAGCCATTGCTGACTACTAACTAAGCCTTTCTAAGCCTTCTTAGGCCTTTCTAAGCCATTGCTGACTACTAACTAAGCTTTCCTAAGCCTTTTTAGGCCTTTCTAAGCCATTGCTGACTAAGCCGAGGAAGAACTGCTAACTAAGCCCTCCCCGATGGGGAGGGTTGGGAGGGGCTCTCGCTGTTGCTTTGGGAGGGGCTCTCGCTGTTGCTTTGGGAGGGGCTTTGGGAGGGGCTTTGGGAGGGGCTACCTCTCTTTAGACTATAGTATCCGAATCGGCAGCGCAGGCAGTCTTTCCGCTCGCAGTAGCGGTGCTGCAGTTGTATGAGCGCCTGCGTGTCGGCGGCGTTGCTCGCCTCCACGCCGCACTCCTTCCATAAGCGTATATACGTGTTGTCCTCGGCGGGTAGCTCTTCGAGCCAGTCGAGCGCGCGCTGCACCAGTCGCTCGTCGTCGCGGTAGCAGCCCCAGGCGTGCAGCAGCGGCACGGCGGCGTTGATGATGAGCAGGTTTATGGACGAGGCAGAGAGACGCTTGTCGTTAGCGCGACTCTCCTTGCCGAAGGTGTAGTGAGTGCGCCAGTATTCGCCCACGCCGGTTTGCAGCACGGCGTGCAGCTTCTTCACATTCTCGCACGCCGTTATATCGGCAAGCGCCGCACGGCGCGAGCAGTAGAGCTGAGCCAGCTGCGACATGCGTATGTAAGGAAAGTTCTGCGGGCGCAGACGCAGGAAGCGCCATGCCTGACGCGACATCGGCTCGAGTCCGAACTTGCGCGAGAGATAGCCGAACTCGCGCTTCAGACTGAGGAAGTAGGCGTCGCCCTCAGCCGCCTCGCGCGTCTGCGGCGTCATCTGCGTCTCGTCGAGCAGACCAGCCATGCCCATGAACATCGCCTCCACCTGAAACGGGTCGTCGCGGTGGTGTGCAATCTGCATCAGTGGCAGACGCTCAGCCCACTGTCCGAACGCCTCACTGTTTACGCCGAAGCCGAAGCTGCGCGCCATCGTGGCGAAGAACGCCGCCTCCCATGAGCCTTCGAACAGCGCCACGCGGCGGCGTATAGCCTCCGTCTTATCGTTGAGCCGCTCGGCAAGCAGCGCGCTCAGCCACGTGCGCTTCTTTATCGAGTCGAGCGGCAGCACGGCGTCGCGGCACGGCGGATAGCGGTCGAAGGCAAGCAGGCGGCGGTAGTTGGCGAGCACGTGCTGCGGCACCTCGAGCTGCACCTGCGGCAGGTGGTCGCCACGTTCCGTCACGACATCGGCATCCACTACCGCCGCCACGTGCAAGACCACGTTGTTGTACGCCGCGTCGGTGTCGTGACCATGCAGAAACCAGTCGGCAGAGCGCTCGTGAATCTCCACATTGCCCACCCACATCACGCCGTCGATGCGCACCTTAGCGTTGAAGAAGTCGGGTCCGGCGTGCATGTTATGCAGTCCGGGGTCTATCACCTCCACGCTGCGTCCGTCGGTAGTTTGCAGTTCGGCGAGCGGCAGAATACGATGCTTCCATATATAGTGCAGTAGCTTTTCCATAGACATTCGGATTTTAACGACCTCAAAGTTACGTTTTTTTTCACATTGAAAGTGGTTTTTATATTCAAAAAATCAGTAATTTTGTAAACAGAATCAATTAACTACATAAAGAAATGAAACGCTATCTACTATCAGCCGCTGCGCTCTGCTTCGCAATGGCAATGAGCGCACAGTCGCTCTTCGTGGGATCATACAACATACGCTACCATAATTCGGACGACGACCGCAACGGCAACGTGTGGAAGACACGCTGCAAGGTAATCTGCGACCAGGTGAACTTCGAGAGTCCCGACATCTTCGGCGCGCAGGAAGTGCTGCATGCGCAGCTCGGCGACCTGCTCGGCGCACTCGACGGCTACGACTATATCGGCGTGGGCCGCGACAACGGCAAGACAAAGGGCGAATATGCCGCCATATTCTATAAGAAAGACCGCGTGAAGCTGCTCAACAAGGGCAACTTCTGGCTGAACGAAACGCCCGACAAGCCGAAGCTGGGCTGGGACGCTGCGTGCATACGCATCTGCTCGTGGGGCGAGTTTGAGCAGGCAGAGACCGGTTTCCGCTTCTACTACTTCAATCTGCACATGGACCATGTGGGCGTAGTGGCGCGCCGGGAGGCTGCAAAGCTCGTTGTGAAGAAGATTGGAGAGATAGCAAAGGGCGCCCCCGTGGTGCTCACCGGCGACTTCAACGTCGACCAGAACGACGAGATATACCGCATCTTCACATCGTCGGGCATACTCAACGACTCGTACACGCACGCTCGTCTGCGCTTCGCCGAGAACGGCACGTTCAACGACTACAAGCCGTACATGAAGACACAGTCGCGCATCGACCATGTATTCGTTTCGCCCGAGTTCAACGTCGACCGCTACGGCATGCTCACCAACATGTACTGGACCGACGACGCTCAGACCGACGCTCAGAACAGTAACCAGGCGCCCAGCGAGCTGGAGTTCCGCAAGATGACTCTCCGCACACCAAGCGATCACTATCCAGTGTTTGTAAGAATCAATTATAAGAAATGATGTTGTTGTGTTGAGATGTTGACATTAGTGCATATCTCACCACCTCACCATAACACCATATCATAACATGACCAACATTCATCCAGTAGGCGTCAACGACCGCCACAAAACACTTTTTGAGGGTCTCTGGCCCTTGCCGTTCGGCGTAAGCTACAACGCCTATATCATCGACGACGAGAAGGTAGCGCTCGTAGACACAGTAGAAGTAGACTTCTTCTCGCAGTTCATAGACAACGTGCGCCGCGTCATCGGCGACCGTCCTATCGACTACATCATCGTCAACCACATGGAGCCCGACCACAGCGGCTCGCTCGCACTCATCAAGAAGTATTATCCCGACGCAAAGATCGTGGGCAACAAGAAGACGTTCGACATGATGCGCGGTTACTACAACGTGGGCAACGAGGAAGACGAGATTGTAGAAGTGAAGAACGGCGACACGCTCTCGCTCGGCACACACCAGCTGGCGTTCACCATGATACCTATGGTTCACTGGCCTGAAACGATGGTTACGCTCGATGTCACAGAGCACGTGCTCTTCTCGGGCGACGCCTTCGGATGCTTCGGCGCACTGAACGGCGCATACGTAGACAGCGAGATGAACTGCGACGTTTATTGGAACGAGATGCAGCGCTACTACTCGAACATCGTGGGCAAGTACGGCGTGCCCGTGCAGCAGGCGCTGAAGAAGCTCGCCGGCGTGCAGATCGACTATATCTGCCCGACGCACGGACCAATATGGCATGAGCACATCGCACGCGTCATCGGCGAGTACGACCGCATGAGCCGCTACGCTACAGAGCCGGGACTCGTGGTATGCTACGGCTCGATGTACGGCAACACGGAGCGCGCTGCCGAGAAGATAGCCAGCGCAGCAAGCCGTGCCGGCGTGAAGAACATCGTCATCCACGACGTGTCGCGCGAGAACCACTCGTTCATCCTCAGCGACATCTTCAAGTATCGCGGACTCATCCTTGGTGCGCCCACATACAACAACGGACTCTATCCCGAAATGGAGATGCTGCTCAACGAACTCGCTGAGCGCGGCATCAAAGACCACCTCCTCGGCATCTTCGGCTCTTATACATGGGCTGGTCAGGCTGTGAAGAAGATTACGGAGTGGAACGAAACACGCATGAAGTTCGAGCTTGTAGGCACACCGGCTGAGATAAAGCAGAGCCTCAGCGCAGAGACCGAAGCGGCTTGCGAGGCGCTCGGCAAGGCAATGGCTGAGCGACTGAAGTAAGAAGGTGTAATGCAATAAATACATACGTATATAAACCAATAAACGCCCGTGCAAAAACACGGGCGTTTATTTTGCTATATAATTGATTCAATTAACGTATTATAATACATTGAATGTCATCGGTTCCTCTCCTGTTCGCGTCTTGTAGTCATCGTAAAGTATTTCGCGCATCTTTTCGACCATAGCTTTTTTCTGTTCTTTGGCAGAATTCTAGCGTCGCAATGCTTCTGCTTTAGTTATTTTCTCCATTTTGACAAATCTTTATATTATTCTATCATTTGCAAAAATACATTTTTTATTTCTATTCTTCAAAATCTTTTTGGTTTTTTAGTTTTATAAATCTCCATTTACTTCGCTTAATCGGATTTTTGCAGTATCTTTTGATAAGTTACGCTGCATCTCAACAATAAAAATGAATGAATTCATTTTGTATTGTTTTCGATTTAGATAAAATCCTCGCGCTCACAAATGTAAATAAATTTCCATTTGCTTCGCTTAATCGGATTTTTGCAGTAACTTTGTACCCGAATTCAGGATTTATATTTTACGGGAAGCTGCCCTAATGTCTTCAATCAATTTCTTATTCGCTAAAGATACGACGTTGTGACATGGCTGGGGAAGACACCGAGCAGCTACAGATTAGAGTTAAGTCCACCCCTTTTTAGTATTAAGCAGCTCTGCGAAGCCTCTGGCTTGCAGGCATTAAAGAAACAACATTTTTACATTGAAGACATTTGAAGAATTGGGCGTAAGCGAAGAGATTCGCCGCGCCATCGAGGAACTCGGCTTCGAACATCCGATGCCGGTTCAGGAGGAAGTTATACCGTTTTTGTTGGGTAACGGCAACGATGTTATCGCACTTGCGCAGACCGGAACCGGCAAGACAGCCGCTTTCGGCATTCCGTTGTTGCAGCGCACCGACCCAACAGACCGCACTACGCAGGCTATCGTCATCTCGCCCACACGCGAGCTTTGCCTACAGATAGCCGACGACCTGAAGTCGTTCTCTAAGTATATTAAAGGAATCAACATTGTAGCAGTATACGGCGGTACGTCTATCGTCGACCAGATGCGTGCGCTGAAGCACGGCGCGCAGATTATCGTGGCTACACCGGGCCGTCTTATCGACCTTATGCACCGCGGAGCAGCCAAGCTCGACGCCGTGCAGAACGTTGTGCTCGACGAGGCTGACGAGATGCTCAACATGGGCTTCTCTGACAGCATCAACGAGATATTCGACAACGTGCCTGCCGACCGCAACACGCTGCTCTTCTCGGCTACGATGAGCAAGGAGATTGAGAAGATTGCGCTCAACTATCTGCACGACCACAAGGAGATTGTGGTGGGTTCGCGCAACGAGGGCGCTGAGAATGTCAACCATATCTACTATATGGTGAACGCCAAGGATAAGTACCTCGCATTGAAGCGCATCGTCGACTTCTATCCGCGCATCTACGGCATCGTGTTCTGCCGCACAAAGGCTGAGACGCAGGAGGTGGCTGACAAACTCATACGTGACGGATACAATGCCGAACCGCTGCACGGCGACCTCTCGCAGCAGCAGCGCGACATCACTATGCAGAAGTTCCGCCAGCACATCACGCAGCTGCTCGTGGCTACAGACGTGGCTGCGCGCGGTCTGGACGTGGACGACCTCACGCACGTCATCAACTATGGTATGCCGAGCGATACAGAGAGTTACACTCACCGCTCTGGCCGTACGGGTCGTGCGGGCAAGAAGGGCACCTCTATCTCTATCATCCACACCAAGGAGCGCGGACGTGTTCGCGAGGTGGAGCGCGTGATAGGCAAGGAGTTCGTTGACGGCACGCTGCCTACGCCGCAGGAGATTTGCTCTAAGCAGCTTTTCAAGGCCATCGACGAGATAGAGAAGGTGGATGTGGACGATGAGCAGATTGCTCCGTTCATGGAGGACATCAACCGCCATTTCGAGTACTTTGACAAGGAGGATATCCTGAAGAAGATCGTTTCGCTGGAGTTCGGCAAGTTCCTGAAGTACTACGCCAACGCGCCGGAGATTGTGAAGCCTTCTACCACACGCGACCGCAAGGAGCGCGGCGAGGGCCGCGACGGCAGAAAGCGCGAGAAGCGTGCGCCGGAGGCAGGCTATCGCCGTTTGTTCATCAATCTGGGAAAAGACGACGGATTCTATCCTGGTGAGGTGATGCAGTTCATCAACCGCAACGTGCATGGCCGCCAGGATGTTGGACATATCGATCTGCTTGCACGCATTTCGTATATCGAAGTGCCGGAGCAGGACGCCGAGAAGGTGATGCGTGCGCTGAACGGAGCGTCTTACCGCAACCGCACCGTGCGCTGCAACGACGCCGATGACACGGCTGCTGCTTCAAGTGGCGACGGAAAGCGTGGCTCGCGCCGTTCTTCCGACCGTGATGGTGGTCGTACATCGCGCCGCAAGGACGCTGCCAACGACGCCAATCCGTACGAGAAGCGCTCTAAGCGCCGCAACGAGATGGAGGGTCGCAACCGTTCGCAGCGTGGTCAGCGCGGAGGTTCGCGCTACGAAAGCGGACGCCAGGACGACTGGCGACAGTTCATCAACAACCCCGACATTCAGCTCAAAGGCGAGGAGCCAGACTTCTCTGAAGAAGGATGGGCACGCCGCAAGCCGAGAAAGAAGAAGTAAAGAGCCGAGAAAGAAGAAGTAAATAGTTTTTATATAACAGTAGCGGAGGTCTCCCGGCCTCCGCAGCACCAAGTCTATAGCTAATATTCGCTATTTACTATGTTGGATGCTGCGGAGGCCAGAGACCTCCGCTACGTTTTTTTGTTGTTACTTCCTGAACTTCGCGGTGTGCTCACCGGCTTTCACCACGTACACGCCCTTAGCGAGCGCCGATATGCTCACGGTCTCGCCGCGCCACGCCTCGCGATGGAGCACGCTTCTGCCGCCTGCGTCGTAGACATAGAGTGGGGCTGCGATGTTGCTGTCCCATCCGTTGAAGCTCATTTCTGCGCCGTCTGTAGAGACGGTGAGCTTGAGCGTGGGCTTGCTGTCGGCTGTGGCGTCGTTAAGCGCCGTCGTGTTGAGCGAAATCAGAATTTTCTGTACCTTGTCGAAGGCGTACGTCGTGCCTTTCTCGTCGGAACCGACCACCACGAGGTCGTCTTCGCCCAGTTCGATGCGCGCCAGCTTGTCCATAGAGTACGACTTCTGTCCGTTCTGCGTCACCACCGTCACCACATCGTCGGCGTGCGTGCCGAGAGCCGTGGCGAGCAGAGCGAGTATAGCAATTATTCTTGTTCTCATAATGTATCCTTTCTCTTACTGTTTGTGATGTAGTGGGGCATCAGCGTGCCTGCAGCGTCAGACCCTTGAGGTTGATGTAGCGTGTGTCGCCGCCCGAAACGGCGCGCAGCAGCTTGTCTTCGTTGCATGTGAGCTGAGTCTTTGCGTCGTTCACGTCGAACACGATGCTCACGCGCTCGCTGCTTCTGCCGTCTGCTGTGCCTGCGAGTACGCCCGAAACGGTAATCTGCTTAGCCGTAGCATCGTATGTGTACGATGCGGTGCTGGCTATTATCTCCTTCGTCTCGTACATATCGCTGGTCAGCGTCACCTGCACCTTCACAGAGCCTTTCGCCTCCTTGCCCGCATAGTTGTGGTTGAACTGCAGAGCGAACATACCCATCGACATAGTGTTCGAGTCGTACGTGCCGTTGACTGGCGCTGCGAAGTTCTCGGCGCCGTCCCATTCAGCCGCAGCCGAAGTAGAGTATTTCATCGTTGTGAGGTCTACGAGGAACGTCATCTCGCTGCCCGTCGTGGGCTTCATCTTCACCACGCCGTTCTCGTATGTGTACGTGCCCTTCACGGCGCCGTATGTGGCGTTGCCGAATCCGTCGAGCACCAGAGCGTCGCCCGTGCCGCTTTCGGGCAGGAACGTGCCTGCCTCCTTGCCCTTCATCACGAACTGTGGCTGGGCAGTCTCTGAAGCGCGTGTGTAGCGGAACAGCGTCTCGCCTGCAGCGTTACTCACGAGAGCGTCGGCGGCGTCGGCTACCGATGCGCCATTAGAGAAACTGAGGCTCACTGGCTCGATAGAGTTAGAGAGACGGTCGTAGTAATACCAGCGTCGTGCGGCGCCTTCGAGCAGTTCCAGGAGGTAGCGCGAGCCGTACGAGTCGCTTGCGGCAGCCGTGTATGAGCAGTCGGCGGTGCTTGCGAAGTAGTAGCGATTGTTGTCGGGCTTGTCGTTGTTAAGGTCGTTCACCACCACGAGCGCGTCGCCGCCCTCAAACCACTTGCCCGAGACGCCGTACGTGCGGCGTCCCCACACGTCGGCGCTGTACGTGTCGTCGTAAGAGAATCGGTTTGTGGCGTCGTCGAACGTGTAGCATCCGCCGAAAGTCTTCTCTCCGCTCACCGTAGCGTGGAACGACGAGTTGGCTGCGAGGTTGAGGCTGAGCGTAGGCTCTGCGCTCTGCAGCACGCCGTTTGTGCCGACCGAGATGGGGAAGCCCTTATAGTCGCCCACGAAGGCGCGACCTGCGAACGTAGTCTTCTCCTTGCCCACGGTCTCTATGGTTATCGGCTCCGCCGGCATGATGCAGAGCCAGCACGTGCCGAAGTCCTCGTCGTCGGTGACGTACTCGTAGGGCACGTCGTCGCCGCTGGCAGACGTAATCTTCAGCGTGCCGTCGAATCCGTAGTCGCTATACCACACGAATTTCACAGGCTGTCCGGCAAGCTGGTCGAACTTTCGCTCCGCCGGGTCCTTGTCCCAGTCGTCGCTCGCGTTGTACATCACGATGGTTGTGCCCTTGCCCTGCTTCAGCGTGATAGGCAGGTAGAACTGCTGTGTGCCGTCGAACGTAATGAAGTCGACGTCCGAAGCGGGGAATGTAGCTACAACTTTCTTGCCTTTCACAAGATACAACTGACGGGTGCTTTGTGCTTGTGCGAGTCCTACGGCAGATGCCAGCAGACCCAGTGCGATTAACCTGTGTTTCATTACGATGGTTTTTTTAATGGTTGTGCCACGTTCTGTTAGTCTAACAGCGTGACTTGTGGCAAATGTACAAAGAATTGGCGAAACAGCAAACAAATATCAATGAAATGTTGGTTTTTAACTATTGCTTGTCAGGTAAACTTTTCTCACCGTTTCCGTCCGCCGTCCGATCGGATTCCGTTCGCCGTCTGATCGGTTTCCGTCCGCCGTCCGATCGGATTCCGTTCGGGTGACGATGACTTTTCGTGAGGTTTTACTGCGAAGATATAAAAGACTATTGCTGTCTGTTTTATCGAATAGCAATAGTCTTTAACTTACAAACTGTAGTATTTGTAGTGATGAGAAGCACAGACTTGGTGCGTAGAAACGAACAACGGATTAACAGGATTAAGCGGATTCTTTACTCAATGAAGAAAATCCGTTCAATCCGGTTAATCCGTTGTTTCTGTATAATATTCTAAGCTCGGTTGATCCGTTGTTTAGTGTAATATTTTAAGTCCGGTTAATCCGAAGTAGAACATAATTGTAAAAGCGGTTCAACCTGCTTGTTCAGTACGAATTATGCCAGCTTCTTCTCCAAGCGCTCGCGGATGGCAGCGATGAAGCCTGCAGAGTTCTTTGTCTGCGGAGTAACGCCTTCCATAAGACCAGCGAGGTCCTTCGTTACGATACCCTCGTTGAGAGTGTCGAAGCAAGCAGCCTCGAGAGCGTCAGCGTAGCGTACGAGTTCGGGCAGGTTGTCCATCTCGCCGCGCTTGCGCAGAGCGCCGCTCCAAGCGAAGATAGTAGCCATCGGGTTGGTAGATGTCTCTTCGCCCTTCAGATACTTGTAGTAGTGGCGTGTAACGGTGCCGTGAGCAGCTTCGTACTCGTACTTGCCGTCCGGCGAAACGAGCACAGAAGTCATCATTGCCAACGAGCCGAATGCGGTAGAAACCATGTCGGACATAACGTCGCCGTCGTAGTTCTTGCAAGCCCAGATAAAGCCGCCCTTAGAGCGGATAACGCGTGCTACAGCGTCGTCGATGAGAGTGTAGAAGAACTCTAAGCCGCGCTTCTCGAACTCCTCCTTGTACTCCTCGAATACCTCGTAGAAGATAATCTTGAACTGTGCGTCGTACTTCTTAGAGATGGTGTCCTTTGTAGAGAACCAGAGGCTCTGGTTGGTGTCGAGCGCGAACTTGAAGCAAGAGTGTGCGAACGAACGAATCGACTTGTCGGTGTTGTGCATTGCCTGGAGCACGCCAGCGCCCTTGAATGTGTGAACCACAACCTCCTCGTGCTTGCCGCTCTCGCCGTCGAAGACGAGCTTAGCTACGCCCGGCTCGTCGGCACGGATCTCAACGCTCTTGTAAACGTCGCCGTAAGCGTGACGAGCGATCGTGATAGGCTTCTCCCAGTTCTTCACTGCAGGATGGATACTCGGGATAGTGATAGGTGTGCGGAATACGGTGCCGTCAAGGATAGAGCGGATAGTGCCGTTCGGGCTCTTCCACATCTGATGGAGCTTGTACTCGTCCATGCGCTGGTGGTTAGGTGTGATGGTAGCACACTTAACGGCTACGCCCAGGCGCTTTGTAGCCTCAGCTGCGTCCTTTGTTATCTGGTCGCCGGTCTCGTCGCGCTTAACGAGTCCCAAGTCGTAATACTCTGTCTTGAGGTCAACGAACGGAAGGATAAGCTCATCCTTGATCATCTGCCACAAAATACGGGTCATCTCGTCGCCATCCATCTCTACGAGTGGAGTGGTCATCTGAATTTTTTCGGTCATAGTTATTTGGATTTAAGAGTTTATTTCTTGTTCTTATAATAGTTCATCAAGCAGCCGTCTGCCAGAATCTGACGCTCGTCGGCGGTGAGGTTCTGGAAGAAGAGGTGTATAGGCTTAACGCCGTCGCGTGCGATAACCTGCGCGTCGATCTCCTCCTTGCCAGCGAGGATAGCCTCGTGGATGCCCGGCACGAAGAGCTTGTCGCCCGGCTCGAAGTTAAACTCAACGTCCTTGGCGATGGTGAACGGCACGATACCCCAGTTGATACAGTTAGAACGGTAGCGCTTTGTAGCGTACTCGTAGCAAACGTTAGCGTCGCCGCCGAGCACCTTCTGGCAAGAAGCAGCCTGCTCGCGAGCCGAGCCGTCGCCAGGACGGTTGGCGAATACGCATGAGCCGAACGATGTCTCCTCAGCCTTTGCGCCTACCTTTGCGAGAGCCTCTGCGATGTTTGCGCTCACCTCACCTGCACGGCGTGCGAGGTCCTGCTTCTGAATCTCCTTGCTCAGACCAACGTACTCAGGCACGCGGCGAGAGAGGGCGAACTCAGAAAGCTTCAACGGGTTAGAACGGTAAGAACTTGTCTCGCCAGACGGGATAAGCTCGTCGGTAGTTGTAACCGGGTCGTGGATAACAGCTGCCAACTCGAGCAACATGTTCTCCTGCATCGGATACATTGTAGGCCAGTCCTTGATGTTCGGACCGTAGCGAAGCTCTGTCTCAGGACGCGGTCTGCCGTAGCCGTTGTATACGCGGCACTTGTATATCTTGTCGTCGTAAACGTATGGCTTGTGAGTGTTCTCGTACTCTACGTCTGTCGCAGCCGTAATCACGCCACCGTTGGCTGCTGTAGCAGCGATAGAGCGTGCGTCCATAAGCGCAACGAGAGAGAGCTGACCCTGACCAGGCTTAGAACCCTCGCGGTTGGGGAAGTTGCGTGTGGTGTGGCGGATAGACAGACCGTTGTTAGACGGAACGTCGCCTGCGCCGAAGCACGGACCGCAGAATGCCGGCTTCATAACAACGCCCGCCTCGATGAGGTCGGCTGTGATGCCTTCGCGTGTTACAGCCATTGATACCGGTGTCGACTGCGGATAAGCCGAAGCTGTGAAGTAGTCGTTGCCGATGCTCTTGCCCTTAAGGATAGCGCCAGCCTCTGCGAGGTTGTCGTATGTACCGCCCGAGCAGCCTGCGATGATACCCTGGTCGGCGTATACCTTGCCGTCGACAACCTTGTCAACGAGGTGCACGTCCACCTTGTCGCCGAAACGCTTCTTGGCGTCTTCCTCGATGCGTGTGAGGATGCCCACCGGGTCGGCCTGAAGCTCGTGGATAGTAACTGCGTTCGACGGGTGGAACGGCAGAGCGATCATCGCCTCCTGAGAAGAAAGGTCGATGCGAATCATCATATCGTAGTAAGCTACGTCGCCCGGCTTCAGTTCCTTGAAGTCCTGCGGACGCTCGTGTATGTCGTAATGGTGCTTCACCTCTTCGTCTGTAACCCAGATAGAGCTCAAGCAAGTGGTCTCGGTAGTCATGATGTCGATACCGTTACGGAAGTCGATAGGCAACTCCTTAACGCCAGGACCTGCGAACTCGAGCACCTTGTTCTTCACAACGCCGCTCTCGAATGTAGCCTTAACGAGAGAGATAGCCACGTCGTGCGGACCTACGCCCTTCTTGGGCTTGCCCTCGAGCCATACGAGCACCACTTCCGGTGCGTTGATGTCCCATGTGTTCTTGAGCAACTGCTTCACGAGCTCGCCGCCGCCTTCGCCAACGCCCATATTACCGAGCGAACCGTAGCGTGTGTGAGAGTCGGAACCGAGAATCATGTTGCCGCACTTCACCATCATCTCGCGAGCATACTGGTGGATGACAGCCTGGTTGGCAGGAACGTAGATGCCGCCGTACTTCTTAGCTGCTGACAGACCGAATACGTGGTCGTCCTCATTGATAGTGCCGCCTACTGCACAGAGCGAGTTGTGGCAGTTTGTCATAGCGTAAGGCAATGGGAACTCTTGCAGACCGCTTGCGCGTGCTGTCTGAATGATTCCAACGTATGTGATGTCGTGTGACATCATTGCGTCGAAGCGGATGCGCATCTTCTTTCCCTTCGAGCCGTCCACGTCGTGAGAGCGGAGGATGCCGTAGGTGATAGTGTTCTCGCGTGCCTGCTCCGGGGTAAGGGTCTGACACTCGTTTACGATTTCATTGCCGTTAAGGAGGTAAACTCCATGATTGATTACTTCTACCATAAAGTTAGATTGTTTATAGTTTATAGAGTTAGGTTTTATAATTCTTTGAGATAACCGATATTGCCGGTTGGGGTGTATGACAGCATGAACAGCCAGTGTATGATAGCGTGAACTATCGTCTTATACTATATCAGCGTATATAGATATGTTGGAGATGTGGTGTAAGATTATTGTTTTAAAAACACGTAAATACGACAACACTCCTGTTCTAAAAACACTGAATAGGACTGCTTCAATACTTACGCTCGCGCGAGTAGTAATGGATGAAAAAAAACTCATTGTTTCCGCAAGAACACATTCGTTCTGCGAACTGTCATTTCACGGCGTAAAGATACATATTTTATATTATCCCACCAAAGATTTGTGGCTGATTTTTTCTTTTTCATACTCTCTTTTCAGCAAATGCCAGCCTTCAATTCCGTGTTTGCTATTTCGAGTTTCCAATTTGATATGCTCATGCCTTCTGATTGGCGTTCTTTACATTCATCAATGGCGTTCTCAACCGAGAACGCCATTGATGAATACTACGAGCGAGAGCATGTCTGCACTTCCGCCTGGCGATATGTTGCGCTGCACGAAGCTGCGGTTCATGTCGCCGAGTATAGTGTCGAGGTTTGTGCCGCCGTCATCTTGCGGCGTACCATGTGTTGCTTCGCTCCATCGGCTGAGCACGTCGCGCGATTCTTCCTTCACCTGCTTCATCATGGCAAGCGACGTGCGGTATACGATGTTGGTGTCGTCGAGGTCGCACATTATGCGCAGAAGCGTGAGGTGGAGCGCATGCGGTTCGCCGTTCTTGCTGAGGTTCGCATAGAACGGTAGCCAGTCGTTGAAGAGCATGGGGTATCCCTCGCGGGCATTGTCGAGTGCTCCCTTGAACGTAGCCGTTTCAGAAGCCGCAGTCTGTTTTGCCTTGCTGCCGTGCGTGCCTTTTGTGTCTGGGAAAGCGAAGGCAAGTTTGCTGATGGCTGCGGAAAGTGCCTGCGGCGTGATGCTGTAGCCTTGCCAAGCCTTTCCTGCGGCGGCTACGACGGCGAGTCCCATGGAGAAAAGCGCTCCCTTGTATGTGTTGACGCCATTGGTGGCTTCAAACATGGCGCGCTCTGCCTCAATGCCCGTCTTTACAATGTCGTCATGGCTGGGCATGTCGGCAGCGAAACCGAGTAGGGCGAGTCTGACGAAATAGGGATGTATGGCACGTATGCTGCGCGACATCAGCGCATGATCCATGTCGCGGTGCGCTCCGCTGTTGTCCTTGTCTACAAGACCGGGTTTTGGAGTGGTGTCGAGTTCGGCATGAAGGGCGCGTGTTGCGAGATGTGCTATAATATAAGGTAGGGTAGTGGGTGGCACGAGCTGTGCGGCTTCCTTCAGACTGTTGCTATCCATTGCCCTGCGAACACGCGATGCGCTGACCGCCACACCGCCATTCTCAAGACGCGGAATCTGAACCACATGGTCTTTGCCAAGACTCTTCATCATCAGTTCGTTGTATCTGCGTGTCAGTTCATCGGTGGGCTCGGTGCCTACAAAGCGAACTTCGGCGCCAAGTGCCGGGGCTATATGGCGGCGGAACAGATCGAGGTCGAGCAGTATCTGCGTGTCGGTGGCATCCGACAGTCGTTTCAGAAAATAAGTGGGGAAGGTGGTGTTGCTGATGGCATACTCGCTGCCGTCGCATACCGTTACGTTCTTAAGGTCGGCTGTGCCTGCCGTGACCATCGCCTTGCGTTCCTGATAGGAGAAGGCTGAACGGTCTTCTCTAACCACAATCACGAAGAGATGCTCCACCATTCGCGATGCGCTCTCCACAAGATAGCGGTGGCCGAGGGTGAAGGGGTTGCAGTTCATTACAATGCAGCCGGTGGGCTGCATTGTGGTGTTGAGGTGTTGAGGTGTTGAGGTGTTGAGATATGAGGTGTTTTCTTTACACTTCTTACTATCCTCTTTACACTCCTTATTGTATTCTTTATACTTTTCTGATTCCTCTTTTATCTTTTTCAGAGCCTCGACCGTATTGCTGATTCCTCCGATGCCGGTCTCCATGAGTATTGCTTCGGGGGCTTCGGCGAGGAGCCTGAACGACAGACTCTCGAAGAGTTGACGGTTCTTGGGCTTTGTGAACAGCTTGATGCAGCTGTAGCCCTCCTGGTTGGCGTGCGATATGATGTGCGAGACGAGCGTGTTGGCGATAGCTTCGCCTTTGTGCGCATCGTCCACTGCAACGCACTTTATTACGTCGTCCTTCAATCCGCCACCGGCTATCATCTCGCCGTCGTCGTCGAACACTGCGGCGTAGTAGTTCATGTCGTCGATGCGCAGTGCGTTGCGTTTGAGGAACGCTTCTATGCGTTGGCGCTGACGGGGTGTTGCGGGGTTGAGGGTCTGTATCTCCATAGGTTTAAGTATTAAGATTTGCGAGCTTCGACGTAGCTGTCCACCATTTCGTTGATTTTCGCCCATATCTCTTCTTGCGTGTGCCAGCGCATCCTCATGCAGTAGCGCGCTTCGTGGTCGCAGACGAGACAGCGTCGTGGCTTTTCGCCGATGGCGTCTCTTGAGACGGGCACGCCGTCGGCGTTGATGATGTCGATGTCGAAGAGGCGCCCGAGTGGGTGGGTGTCTTCGATGTTGACGGCTATGCCCTTGGCTTCGAGGAGCGGCATCGGGGTGATGAGGTAGGCTTCGTAGCCGGTCTCGAGGTCGAGCTCGAGGAGCTGCTCTTGACCGAAAGCTTTGCGCATGGCTTCTACAGCGGCGTGTGCTGCCGTGAGCGACTG
Organism: Leyella stercorea; assembly: GCF_019052365.1. GTDB lineage: Bacteria > Bacteroidota > Bacteroidia > Bacteroidales > Bacteroidaceae > Prevotella. The sequence goes on along the minus strand of NZ_JAHQUY010000020.1, from coordinate 4,608 downwards.
CTGATTACGCTTCACGCTTCCTGGCATGACGACAGTAAGGCACACCAGTGTCTTTCCCGAGTGTTCAGCCAGCAGCTTCTGCTGTGTGGCATGGCGTGCGTCGCGGCTCGCCAGAAGTTCGTGGAGCGTAATCATTCTTTGAATTTTGAATTTTGAGTTTTGAGTTTTGAATTGTGCGCTTCGCGCATTTTGAGTTTTGAATTTTTGAATTGTGAATTAAACATTGAATAATTCAACATCGGCGTAGCCGACAACTCAAAATTCAAAACTCAAAATTCAAAACTTATTCAACGATGTTCTTGATGACATCCATTACCGAGCCGTCGCGGTTCATAACGACGCCTACCACCTTGTCGCCGAATGGCAGCGGTGCGGGGTTGCCGATTACAGAGAGTGCGCGGTCGCGGAGCTCTTCGAGTGTGACGAGCTTCAAGCCGGCAGCCTTCAGACGTTCAGCTATCTCCGGTCGAGCCGGGTTGACAGCGATGCCGTATTCGGTTACGACCACGTCTACGGTGCGACCCGGCGTGATGAGCGTAGTAACCTCGTTAACGACACACGGTATTCTGCCGCGGAGCAGCGGGCAGACGATGATAGAGAGAGCCGAGTCTTCGGCTGTGTCGGGGTGTCCGCCGATAGCGCCGCGTATGATGCCGTCGCTACCTACGAGCACGTTCACGTTGAAGTTGACGTCCACCTCAAGCGCCGAGAGTATCACGATGTCGAGATAGTGTGTAGCAGCGCCCTGCTCGTGCATACTTGCGTATTCGCAAGCCGACACCTCCTTGTGCTTCGGGTCGTTCTTGAGCGACTCTGCAGCCACCTTGTCGAACGACTGCACGTCGATGAGGCGCTCGATGAGTCCTTCCTCGTGCATCTTCACCATGTGAGCGGTGATGCCTCCGAGGGCGAACGAAGCCTTGATGTCCTGATCTATCATGCTCTGGCGGATATACTTAACGGCAGCGAGCGAAGCGCCGCCCGAACCGGTCTGTATAGAGAATCCGTTCTTGAAGTAGCCGCTGTTCACGATTACCTTCGCAGCCTGCTGAGCGAGCAGAATGTCGCGCGGGTTCTTTGTGTCGCGGATGGCTCCCGAAGCAATCTTTGATGAGTCGCCTACCGATTCTACCTCAACCACGTAGTCGACGTCGTGCTCCGAGATAGAGTTCGGAGTGTTAGGATAAGGCACGAGGTCGTCGGTGAGTATCACCACCTTGTCGGCGTAGTGAGCGTCGGGCAGCGCGTAACCGAGCGAACCGCAGATGCTCTTAGCGTTCTCCGAGCGCGAGTAGCCGCAGGCGTTGCCGAGCGGGTCTGAAGAAGAAGCGCCGAGGAACGCCACGTCGATGTGCAACTCGCCCGAAGCGATAGCCTCGCCGCGTCCGCCGTGCGAGCGGAACACCACCGGCTTCTCCATCAGTCCGTGCGAAATCTCCTTAGCCAGTTCGCCGCGCAGACCAGATGTTGAAATCTCTGTGATTACGCCGTTGCGAATGTGCTCGATGAGCGGTTCGTGTACGTCCTGCAAGCTCGAAGCCGCGAGGTGCAGACCCTTGAATCCCATCTCTGCGAGCTTAGCCACAACCATGTTCACCACCTTGTCTCCACCGCGGAAGTGGTGGTGGAACGATATAGTCATGCCGTCCTTCAGTCCCGAGTGGCGTATAGCCTCCTCGAGCGTCATGAGTTTGGGGCTTTTCTGCTGCAGTTCGAGGCGCGGCGTGATGTCCTTGTGTGCCTCTACATTATTATATACGCTCTTTCCCATAGCCTGAGCCACCTGCTCGGCGAGGGTATGTCTTTCGTTCAGTGTGCTCATGCTATGTCCTCCTGTTTAATTACGCCCGAAGCCAGTGCCAAGTCGATGACGCGCTGTGCGCGTATCACCACTGGTCGGTCAACCATTTTACCGTTCACGGCGATAACGCCCGAACCCTTCTTCTCAGCCTCCTTGATGGCAGCGATAACGGCGAGCGCCTTGTCGATAGCCTTCTGAGTCGGCGTGAACACCTCGTTGATGATTTCTATCTGGCGCGGGTTGATGATCGATTTTCCGTCGAAGCCCAACTGATGAATCAGCTCCACCTCCTTGCGGAATGTCTCCATGTCGTTGAGGTTAGAGTAGACGGTGTCGAGCGCGTCGATGCCTGCAGCGCGTGCAGCCACCACGATGGTCTGGCGTGCCATGAGCAGCTCCATGCCCTCGGGCGAGCGCTGCGTCTTCAGGTTGGCGCAGTAGTCCTCCGCACCGAGCGCTATGCCCATCATGCGCTTGGAAGCGGTAGCGATGGCGTAGGCGTTCACAACGCCGAGCGTGCTCTCCAGTGCAGCCATAATCTGCGTGCGACCCACGCAGCCCAGCTCCTGCTCCACCTTCTCTATCTCGCGCTCCACCTCGATCACCTCCTCGGCGGTCTCGGTCTTAGGCATACGGATGACGTCGACGCCAGCCTTAACGACAGCCTCGATATCCTTCTTGCCGTACGGAGTGTTGAGCGGGTTGATGCGCACCACCATTTCCGTCGTGCCATAGTCGATGGTCTTCAATGCGTTGTAGACGAGCAGGCGTGCCGCGTCTTTCTCTGCCATTGTAACAGAGTCCTCAAGGTCGAGCATTATTGAGTCGGGATGATATATATATGCATCCTGCATCATACCGGGGTTGTTTCCCGGCACGAACATCATAGTTCTTCTTAGTCGTTTCATAGGTCAAAAAGTTTTTTTAGGGGTTAGTCTTTCCACACGTCTTTGCCCGTAGCTCTTACGGCAGCCGCAGTGACGCGTGCGCGGATAGTGCAGTCGAGCGCGCCCTTGTCAGTGGCGTGCACCTCGGCACGGGTGATACCGAGTCCATCGAGCGTCTCAGCTATCACCTTGCGTATCTGGTCGCCGAACTGGTAGGCAACCGAACTCTGCAAATCGATGTTCAGTCCCTCTTTCTCGCAAGGGGCAATCTGAATCATGATGTCGCCGGACTCCATTGTTCCGGCAGTAGCTTGTTTAAGTTCCATAGGTATAGTATTTAAAAAGTTTGTGGTCTTTAGATTCTTTGAGAGATATGGGGTCGGCGTCGTGTGCTCCGACGGGCGCCAGCGTGCCTTGCGTGCGTCAGCACGTGCATCGCTTTAACTTGCTTTACGTGCTTGATGTTTCCATGCGCTTTTGCATGCTTCAGCATGTGTGTTGCTTTTGCTTGCTTCATGGGCGCCGGCGTGCCTGGAGAAGATGCGGTTGGGAGTGGTGTGGAGTAGAAACGTAATAAAACAAAAATTGCGTAAATACAACAACACTTCCTTCCGTCTTTACACCGAAGAGAACCGAGTTATACTTACGCTCGCGCGAGCAGTATATAAGGGTAATAATGTCTGTGTCCGCACAAAACACGTTCTGCGTGCGGATTTCTATTTCGCGAGGTAAAGATACGCATTAATTGTGAAACGAGCAAGCATTTTGCGAGGATTTTTTTGCTGGGGTACCTCTTAGGGGGTGCACTTGTCTCAAGTGCACCAATTGCTTTGTTGGTGCACCACTTGCTTTGTTGGTGCATCGCTTGCTTTGTTGGTGTACCGCTTGCTTTGTTGGGTGCATCGCTTGCTTTGTTGGTGCACTTGAGACAAGTGCACCCCCTTTGGGTGATTACCGCGTACTGGTAACGCTGTTACCGTATACTGGTAATGTCGTTACCGCGTACATGTAATAGTGTTACCAGTACGTGGTAACATTCTAAAACGAAATGTCGGGTAACGCAACTCTTAGTCTGTTGATGCGCATCTCTCAGGGGGTGCAGCAGTCTCTGCTGCACCAACCAAGCTGACGGTGCACTTCTTGCTCGGTTGGCGTATTTCTTGCTCGGTTGGTGCCATCTGTTCGGTTGGTGCCATCAGTTCGGTTGGTGCACTTGAGACAAGTGCACCCCCTTGAAGGCACTCTTGCTTCTGAAATCTGTGGATTCTGTGGGAGGTCTGCGCACCCTAACATCTGTGATGATCTGCTTTCTATGTTAAAATCCAAATGTTTTGACCATTATTTTCATTTTAAGCTGAGATTTTATATTCAGGGGTGAATGTTTGGCGATTTCTAACCATTGCTGTGACCAAATGCACAAGTTTGTTCTTGACATTGTTCAGTGCAACCTGCTTCTTCTTTCCGCGTTCTACGAGGCGCATATAGTACCTCGCCATAACGGGATTGAAGTTGACAGCAGCCAGTGCAGCCTGCGTCAGCATGGCCTTAATCTGGCGGTTCGCCATGTAGTGTACATGCGGATCGGAATGCACACTGGTACCCGAATCTTTGCCGAATGGGGCTATGCCGTAGTAACAGGCTATCTTCCTTGAATCGTAGTTGAATCTGCGGAAGTTGTCGGTGTACACCATCAGGCACACGGCGTTCTGCGTTCCTATGCCAGGCACCGAGGTCACGATGGTGAACACCTCGGTGAGTTCCTCGTCCGACTTGATGAGTTCGGCAATGCGCTTGTCTATCTTCTCTATCTCCTTATTGAGTTCAGAGACAATATGTCGTCCGCTTTGCGAAATCATTGTCTTGACAGGCGATTTCTCCATGGTGAGTCTCTTCTCGCCTCTACGCACCTGAAAACTGCAT
>NZ_JAHQUY010000147.1 GCF_019052365.1 Leyella stercorea | reverse complement strand
AGCAGATATTCAAGGGATTTGGATGGATTATCAAAATAAAACGTTATTTTTGTAGCATAAAAACGATAAAAACATGAAATTAAATCGTATAAGAGCAGTCTTAGAGGACAAAGGGATAAGCCAAACATGGCTTGCAAAGAAGTTGGGAAGAAGTTTCAGTACGGTCAATGCTTATGTATGCAACCGCTCTCAACCCAACCTTACCACACTTCTTGAAATTGCGCAGTTATTGTCTGTGGATATGAAAGAACTAATTACGGATGAGACGGAGCGTACCACTATATAGGAAATGAAAGACAATGTCAAACAATAGTTAGTGAATTGCCTTATGATAATCAAAAAACTTGGCTTATTCGTATTATGGTGCATTTGCATCATATTGGGGCTAAAAGCTCTTACTCATGCATTTTCGGAAACTGTCGGAATAGTTATAATAGTTTGTGTCGTGGTTGTTGCTGATATTGTTCAGAGATATTTCAATCGACATGAACGGTGGTTCCGAAAGAGAGTTAATATGCTGAGAACCATTTGTCCGAATTCTCCAAATGATTTTCGGATGATTGGTGACCCATTGTTTGAGTCTTTTTCTTTGGGAAATTTCTTCATTCAATACAAGCCTGAAACCAAGGAGTTTCACCTCTGTTGCTGTATTTATATGGTTCTCCCCAATATTGTAGAGACTTGGAACAAAGCAATAGAAGACATAAATACAATTATTGCCCAGAAAGCGCCTTACGTAAAAATTGTAATAGATAGGCATGGTGAATTAGGGCAGGGTTTCAGTCTGATAATCCCTGCTAAGAAAGCTAAGAAAACACTTTTGTTGGCATTTGCTCACATACTCCTTGAACTCAAGAAGTCGCTCCCATATAGAACTAACGAGAATGGCATTTTAGTATGTGAAGTCTATTTTAAAATCAAGGTGTTCAACACGATTTGCTATGGCGAATACGATGGCGTGAGAGTGCTGAAAGCGATTACCATATCTTCAGATGGAAATTATACCTTCGTCAATGTCGAGGAAGATGAATGTGTGCCAGAAGACTTTACTAAGTCCAATCCTCCGATGTCCATCATCCTGCAATATGACTTGTATTCAATAGAAACCAATATGTTGATTAGCAAAGAGGAATTTGATGTCCATTGGGAGAAATGCAAAGACTTGTGTGAATCATAATCATTGGAGTACGGATTACAAATTCGATAGCACTATGAATTTTACAACTATAATGTTAGGACATAAGAAAAGGCAAGTTAGGCTACAAGCTGATGTTAGTTACGACCCTTTTAAAATTTTTCCTGATTTACAACATGTAAAAGACAACAATCTCTTCCACATCGATGAAGGAGATGTATTTTATGACTTCATAGGTGACCAAGGACCATTAAGATTTATTTCCGATAACTTCAAAGATTTGTTGGAAAATAATGGAGTAAAGGGAGTTTCTTTTATCCCCATAAAAATATATGGTTCAAGGTTGCAATACTATGCTCTGTTAGAAACGCAAATAGATTCTATCTGTGAACATGATTCTGACGGAGACCATATTTATGGGACTTTCCAAATAGATTTCACCTCGTGGAATGGAGAAGAACTCTTTTATTTGAAAGATAGTGGGGCTATAGTTTGTTCTTTACGAGTTAAAGAACTCATTGAAAGACACAATATTTCAAATGCCTCTTTTGAAGGCTTAGATAAATATTAAGAATTGACTATGATGAAATTTATAACTATCAGCATATATATATCATTATGTATTTTGTTCGTTGGTTGCAAAAAAACAAATTCCTCCACAAACGAAATGTGTAATTGTTCTGTGGAGAGCATAGAGGATGAATTAGAAATGCTGATAGTTATAA
>NZ_JAHQUY010000146.1 GCF_019052365.1 Leyella stercorea | reverse complement strand
TAGCCTATCATACTGTTTTCCTACATTTATATATAAGTAGAAAAGCAGATTCCAATACTGATTTTTGGAGTCTGCTTTTCCGAAATGGTTAAGTATATCTTATTTATTGTTTCATAGATTTAATGGTTGCCTAAAGAACGTAAGTTCTATTTATGGCTTATGGTCAATATATACCAGCATGAAGTGGTGAAGAAATTTCTGATATACTTCATCTTCCAGACCCAATGTGGCAAGAGTTGTGGGGTAAGGTGGAACTTCTGCTTGTAATGAGGATTGATGAACCAAAGTTTTTGGTCTGTTACCGAGAAGCCGCATTGGTGTATGTTGTCAGTTCCGTAAAATCTGACAAGTAGCTGATGTAAAACTCCTTAGATGTTATCTCCAAGTCACGGAAATACATCTTCCTGTCTGTATGTCTTTTTTGCATGTATCTTATTTTTTGACTTTTCTGTATATATAGATACAGATCAGTCATAAAGACTGCATGCAATTTGAGACATTCTTACCAAGAGAGCCTAATACCGAAAGGTACAGTCAATGTAAATGGACGTTCTGTCCAAGTATTCTTGACTTCGCTTCCATTCGGAATGTACCAATTCAGCGTTGGCTCAACAAACAAAGTCAACTTTGGTGCAAATTGATATTGTATTCCGATGTTAGTGTTTACAGCCCACTGTATAGAAGGTATTGTCTTCCAATCCGTTGTATAGACAGACTTTCCTCCTACTACATAGTCTGCATATGTCTTTCCAGACAATGGTATCTGAATGCTTGCTCCTGCAGAACCGTAAGCCGACAGTTTCTTGTACGCCATGAATTGGTACGAGAGCTTGACAGGGATACCGATGTAATGCAACTTTTGTTCCTTGTCAACACGGTAATTGCCAGTACCCAAAGTAAAATATGACTTCAAGTAAGAGTATTGGAGTCCTGTTTCTAAACTCCAATGCTTTCCTATGCTCTTGTTCACAGCCAATCCTAATATTATAGGTTTGTCATGATGTTCTACCTCTTCAATTTTGCCCTTGTTATTATCGGCAATATCCATCATTGCAACATTTTCCGCCGTTGGGTCAGTTGGAGTTAAGCGATGTAGATATTCAGAATACTCTTCCCATGTAGTAAAAATTTTTTTTGAAGGTTGTTCACTCGTAATATCATCATCGCTACTTGTTATAATCTTACAAACATTTTGCGCAAGAGTAGTACCCAAAGAACCAGCTGCGAGCAATTGCCATTTACTTTTCTTGTGCGTCTTTGTATCATCCGCAATCCATCTTTCCTCGTTTGGAATAGGTGTATAGACAGTATCTTTTGTGATGATACTGTCTCGCTTGTTATCAGCCAAAATATGTTGGTTATCCTGCAAAGAATCGGATATTTCGACTATTACATTTTGACTTGCCTTAATCGAATCACCAACAGTTATTACAGTGTTCTTTCCCTGTTGAACACTTCGATAATTAGAGTACAAAATAGCGTTTTGTATTCTACGAACAGAAACATTAGGCTTCTTTTGTATAGGCGTAATGTCTTCATTAGGCTTTCGAGTTCGAACTATATTCACATCATTTTCTGAAACGAATTTCTTCTTTGCAGTAAAATATCTATATACAGGGATGACTATCCCCTTTCATCTTAGGATAATACATTTGGTATAATGTGCTGAAAGCGTCAGCGTCACCTTGTTTTGCTTTTTCTACTAATGTTGTTATATCTGAAGCCATGAGCGAATTGTTTCGTACTATCTATTTTGATATAGATACACAAACGGCTTGATGACTGCATGATGTTTAGTTAAAGAACACCTGTTGGCGGAATTAATTTAGTGCATACTTAATTCTGCCAATGGGCTTGTCGT
>NZ_JAHQUY010000145.1 GCF_019052365.1 Leyella stercorea | reverse complement strand
ATGTATTCCTGCATGTCATACGTTTTATATGTCATACGATAAATATGTAAAACGTATGACATCAATGTATATATGCTTACACTATTCTTTGCATGGATACATCTTTATCACATTACAAGTGCATTTCTATACGACAGTGAATCAGTGCGTCAATAAGTCAATACGACAGTGAACAACCGAAGCGTCAAAGATACGACCATTTTCAACAAAAGGCATTCGTCTCTCCGTAGAGTTGCAGGACAATAGTTGTTTTCTCTTTTGCTTCGTACAATCTCTTGAGGATAACTTCACGAAGTTGTGCCGCGCCAAAAGAGTGGAGACGAAAGCAAATGGCAACTATCATAGGAAAATTATACAGCGTTTGCCAAACACTAACGGAAGTTTCGTCCTTGTATTGGACTTCCGACATAGACAACATACCTTCTTTATATATAGCTCGTATCACAGAGTTGAGTTTCGGGGCGGTAACATGAAGCATATCCACCAACTCTCCCTCACTCATCCACAATTCCTCTAAGTTGGACGGAATGGAAAGTATCCCATTTCCGTCCATAGTGATAGTTGTCCTTTTCATGCCATTCCTCCCATTACAGGCAAATGCCCCTTGATTCGACTTTCAAAGACAGAAATATCATGGTCAAGTTTGCTGCTTGTCACCTTGGCGTATATCTGTGTCGTGGTGATATTCGTGTGACCGAGAATCTTGCTAACGCTCTCTATTGGCATACCATACTCCAATGCTAAAACAGCCCAACTATGTCGGGAGACATGAAATGAAACTCGTTTCTTGATGCCACACATTACCGCTACTTTTTTGATGCGCTTGTTGATGCTGTCAAGGTTGCCAATGTTGAACAAGTGATTACCGTTTCTGAAAGATTTGTATCTCTCAACTATCTGCATAGGAATATCCAACAGCTTGATTTGGAACGGTACGCCTGTCTTCTGACGCTTGGACACTATCCAAGGAGCACCGTTTACCATGCTGATGTTATCTTCCGTCAAGTTCTTGATGTCGATGAAAGCTATACCTGTCCAACTGCCAAAGATAAAAAGGTCTCTCGCAAATGCCATGTTGGGGTCTTCCAACTTTATCTCAGTCATGGCGGTAAGCTCGTCCAAGGTCAAGAACTCACGTTCCTTATGGTCTGGATCAACGTGGTACATGGCAAACGGATTTCTCGGTATCTTGCCGTTGTAGTGTGCTGCCGTAACGATATGTTTCAGAGGTATGGAGTAAATCCAAATGGAGGACTGCGCAAGCCCTACCACATTTTTCAAGTAAAGGCAATAGTCACGGATAAACTCCTCGGTAAGCTCATTCATGGACATATCGCTGCGCTTGTACTGATACTTGATGAACTCGGCAACGTACTTTCTCACCACAAGATACTTGTTGTAAGTGTTCTTGGCCCTGTCCTTGCCTACACGCTTGGCAAAGGCTGCGTTCTCCTTGTCGAAAGCTCTGAGCAAGGTCTCGTATTCGGTGCCTATGCCTTGATAGGCGTTTCTCACCATTTCAGCGGTAACGAACGCCTCACGGTCGGAAAGTCGTTGATAATGCTTGGCGATTTGAGCCTTGATGTTGTCAAGCGCAAAATTCACCTCCTTGGCTTCCTTACTCTTGCCTATGGCTCTGCTGCCCTTGGCATCCCAGATAGCCTTGGTAACGCTCTGCTTGCAACTGAACTGTGCGATAGTTCCGTTGATTGTCACACGTCCCATGATAGGGACAATTCCGTTTCTCTCCTTGCTTCCATTTACATAGAAGACTGTCTTGAAAGTGCATCTCATAATTCTTACTTTTTTGTTCGGTGCAAAATTAAACTATGAGAGTTGCATGGCAAAACCAAAACTTACGCAGA
>NZ_JAHQUY010000144.1 GCF_019052365.1 Leyella stercorea | reverse complement strand
TCTATAGTAAACTTTTTACTTCCTTCATCATAGAAACTGGAAACACTTACGCTTTACCTGCTCTTTTTACACTTTTGCTAAAGAAGCCAAGAGCACTGGAAGATGAACTATACAGATCCAATCCAGACCCAAAATTAGTTGGTTTTGGAGGAATGACTCTTTCTGCCCCTTACATACGCAGTGACAGGGCTATGGTTAACAGATTACCCATTATGAAGTTCCTGTTACAGAGTTTCTATGATGAAGGAAGTAAAAAGTTTACTATAGACACAACACTTCCTTATCATATACCATCAGAAGAAGAGGTAGTTAAATTCACAAATGAATATGTCCAAAGTCAATATGCCAACAAAAAAGAATCTATATCTATCGGAGAAGAATACTTCAATGATATGTTTGAAGATATAAATGATCAATTAGATGTTTGACATATAAAACACGTAGCGGAGATTCTCCGCTACGTGTTTCATTTATCCGCCAGCAAGTCACTGGAAGATAGTCCGCTCAGGCTGGAAGATAGGCTGGCAGATATCCCCTTCTCAGCCATATCTGCCAGCCTCTATAGCTTTGATAATGAGCATCGTACAGCAATTCTGGAAGATATGGCAGATTTTTTCACGTACTTGATTTTATATAGATATCAATTACTATATTCCTGATACCGACTTTAATATCATTTTTCCGATTTTCCTCTCTATATCAGCTTTAGTAGTAGGAATATCAGCTTGGCGAGCTATTCAAATTACAGAATTTTGCCTCCCAAAAGTAAAGATTTCAAATGAATTATTTTTTTGTCTGAATAAGATTTTTTATCTTTGTAGTTAACAATTGGCAATTCTACTAAGAAAAAGTCTATTGGTTTAATCTAACCTCTAAACAATAACATTGGAAGATAATACCAAACAGTCTCTAACGGCTGACGCTTCATTGTATAATGAGCAGCCTACCGACACAGGCTCATCGTGTCCAAGTGCAAGACTTACTTCTTGTACGCCCTCCATCTCAAAGAACAAAGATGGGGTGTCGGTAGAGAATGTTATGTCGTTTCATATTTACAACTTTTCATAATATGAGTATATTAAAGCATAAAGACCTTCCAAAATGGCTGGATAAAATAATTTATAATGATTTTAAAGCCATCTTTGAGCCACATCCACAAGATGTGGTTTATAATCCGGATCAGCCGTATGAATTTGTAAAAATATATCTTGGTACATATTTTCCTCGAAGTTATGCGGAGTCATTTTGTATGGTCAATAACCTTTTTGAGAATAGCAATTATCTCTATAGTATTTACACTTTAGAAGAAGTAAACATTCTTGATTTTTGTTGCGGAACAGGAGGGGAAATAATAGGTCTTATAGATATCCTCCAGTCAAAATTGCCGAACCTTAAGAGAATAAACATTGATGCTTTTGATGCCAATCCTGATGCTATCCGTTTTTTGTATCATTTGATGGAATCTGTAGTAACGTCAGGCAACATTGTGGTTGACATAAATTTAAATCCGCAAGGAATATTTGTTTCTTCTGAGCAAGAACTTAGCGATTTGGTAAATTTAACGAATGTCCAATATCATTTCATTGTTTCATTCAAAGCTCTTAATGAATTCATTCAACACGGTACGTTTAAAAATAAGAATACTTATTCACTAATATCTTCTTATTTTCTACCATTACTTTCCGATGTTGGTGTGTTTATTCTTTCTGATGTAGCAACGAAGTTGAATAATAGTGAACGTTATTATCCACAGATTCTCAATGATGGTATAAATTCAATCGTAAGCGTATCCGCGATGCTAGTATATACACGTCAAAAAAATATCGCTCAAGTTTTTATTCTTGAGCGATATTTTTTTGTTTCCATTTA
>NZ_JAHQUY010000143.1 GCF_019052365.1 Leyella stercorea | reverse complement strand
GTCAAGATGATTTTTTTGGTTTGGTGTCGTCTTTTTTTAAGCTGCCGCATAACGGCTGGCAAATTGGCGATGGAGCCGACTTTTAGCACAAATGTTGAATAGAATTACTAATCTTCAACATTGCACAAAAGTTCAATAGAAGTACTTCACCGGCTCTATTGCCAATTTGTTTGTTATGTGCCGTTTTATTCCATTTTATACATTTAACAATTGCTGAAACGTAAAGTCGGGTTTAAACATTTCAATTTCGTTTTGAGTTGATTCTTCTTGTGCTTCTTTGCCATAGATAAACATTTGCTGTTCATAATTTTTAACAGCCTCTTCAATGCTATTAAATTTTCCATCGGCTAGATTATCAGACAATATCAAGGCATCCACCAACCCACTATTTACTCCCTGCCCTGCAAAAGGCGGCATCAAATGTGCGGCATCCCCAATCATTGTTATGGGTAATGGGCGCTTGCTTTTCCAAGGCTTTTCTAAAGGAAATATCCGTGTAGCCAATCCTACAAATGACAACGTCGTATGAATCAATTCTTTGTAGCGTTCGTCCCAATCGGAAAATTCTTTCAGAAGAAAATCAACGACACTATTTCTGTTTTGAAAATCTACCTGCGTTTGGTTTTTCCATTCATCAGGTGTTTTAAAACTTATTCCAAAATGCAATGCACCATTATTATTGGGGTTAGCAAATAATAAATTACCTTGGTGAGATGCCATTAGCCGGTTTCCATTGCATAGCTGAAAAAATCCAGGACAGTTTATCTCTGGTTGATGAATATCGGCTTGTATATTGAAAGTACCTGTTTCTTCAACTTCCGTGTCGGTAACAAATTTTCTTACCTTGGACATCCCGCCATTGGCAAGAATAACCAAATCTGCTGTTTCACTCGGTTTATTCTCAAAAGTTAGTGTCCACTTCTTCTTACCAGGTTCAAGCATAACAAGTTTTCTATCCCAAATAACCGTGTCGTTTTCTAAACTATTCAACAAGATAGCCCTTAAGTCATTTCTGTTTATTTCAGGATTGTCAAATCGATTTTCGGGCTTTACATTTTTTGTGGATAAAATATTGCCTTTTTTATCAGCAATATTTACACCCATTGGTAAGGCTAAGTCATAATAAGTTTGTAACAATCCCGCTTTTTTCATTGCTTCCTGACCTGAACCTTTGTGTAGGTCAAGGGTTCCACCAAAAATTCTTGCCTCTCGGTCGTTGTCTCTTTCGTAAACTGAAACGTCTATGCCGTTTTGCTGTAATAATTTTGCCATAGTCAGTACAACGGGTCCACCACCAATTATTGCAACGTTCTTATCACTAAGTAAATTCATTTGTTTGTCTGTATCTATTCGCATTGTCATTCAAAAATGGCCCATAACAATGGCTCGGCGAATTGGCGAAGTAGCGAAGCTGTATCGAAGATACAAAAGCGGAGCTATTTAGCCAAGTCGCTTGTTGTAAGCAGTCCGCGAAGCGGCGGCTTACGGCAAGCGACGTAAGTCGCCGAGCCATTGTTAGCAAGGAGCGCAGCGGATTGCTAACAACGGTTTGCAGCTATACGCAGGCAGGGATTTTTACCACTAAGCTACCTACGATGAACTGAACTTTAAATTTACCACTTTCCTGTCTTACGAAGCACGAACCCCCTGCTTGCGTATAGGTGATGTTATGCGGTCGGCTTTCATTTTCTCTTCTTTCTCGTTAATTTGTCAAGCAAAGTTACTAAATTTGCAGTCAAGCAATTTCAATTTTTGAATTATGTATTTCAGCAGACCTTGGACTTCTATCTAAGTGATAGGCAGTCCTGAATAAATTCCAATCAATCTTTTAGGGCAAGACAATCAGTCTATGCTTTGTGTGTGCTGTCATTTTTTTTGATGGCATTGCTTTGTCGTAGTTGCTCTGTCGGGTAATACTGTCTATTCACTTCTCTGTGATTTGAATTCAAGGCTGAATTCAACTTGCAAATGCAACAGAATTCTGATTAATAATTTGTTTAAATTT
>NZ_JAHQUY010000142.1 GCF_019052365.1 Leyella stercorea | reverse complement strand
CTACATTCTGTTTATTTCTAATTCGTAACCTCTTCTTTTTATGAGATAAAAACTTGTCTCATTCTCAATCACTTATAAAAAATACGTACTTTCTTCGCCCGAAAGTGTCATTTCGTTCGACCTTTTCACCTCTATGTAACACAAAAAGAAGTGTGTCAAGCCAATGCTGGCTCAACACACTTCTTTTCCGAATATCGCAGTTTACGATTTACTTCTTGTTTCTGTTGGCACGCTGCTCGCGATACTTCGCTTTCTGCCGTGCCGAACCACTACCATGGGCACCAGTGATGTATTTCTTCTTCTTTGCCTTGGTCTTGACTTTGCCGTCATCATCTTTTCTGTTCGACGCTCCGCCACGGCCCCATGAAATGCCATTGGCAATGATTGCGTCAATATCGTCACCTTTGCTCATATCTATCTTTATTGGTTATTCTAATTGTTTATCGGGTGAGAAATCTCAACACATCAACATCTCAACGTATCAACACATCAACATCTCAACCTCTCACCACTTCAACCCATCAGATTAATGATGGAAGAGGCGCACACCTGTGAACGCCATTGTGATGCCATACTTGTCGCAGGTATCAATAACATTGTCGTCGCGTACCGAACCGCCTGCCTGAGCAATGTACTCTACGCCGCTCTTGTGCGCACGCTCGATGTTGTCGCCGAACGGGAAGAACGCGTCTGAGCCGAGCGCTACGCCGCGGTTCTCTGCTATCCATGCCTTCTTCTCCTCCATTGTGAGCACCTCTGGCTTCTCCTTGAAGAAGAGCTGCCATGTGCCGTCGCGCAGCACGTCGTCGTGGTCCTCAGAGATGTAAACGTCGATGGTGTTGTCGCGGTCGGCGCGGCGGATGCCGTCAACGAACGGGAGGTTCATCACCTTCGGGTGCTGGCGCAGCCACCAGATGTCTGCCTTGTTGCCTGCGAGGCGTGTGCAGTGGATGCGGCTCTGCTGTCCGGCGCCGATGCCGATAGCCTGACCGTCCTTCACGTAGCATACAGAGTTCGACTGTGTGTACTTCAGTGTGATGAGCGAGATAATGAGGTCGCGGATAGCCTCCTCGGTGAAGTTCTTCGACTTTGTAGGTATGTTCTCGAACAAAGCTGGGTCGTCGAGGCGCACCTCGTTGCGTCCCTGCTCGAACGTTACGCCGAACACCTGCTTGTGCTCGACGGGAGCCGGCACGTAG
The DNA here is from genome assembly GCF_019052365.1 of Leyella stercorea. Taxonomy (GTDB): domain Bacteria; phylum Bacteroidota; class Bacteroidia; order Bacteroidales; family Bacteroidaceae; genus Prevotella. Next base: position 893 of record NZ_JAHQUY010000142.1, on the reverse strand, counting down.
TTCGGGTCTATCTTTATTACGTTATATGTACCCTTGCGTTTTGCACGGAGAATCTCGAGCGCCTCGTCGGTGAAGTCGGGAGCGATTACGCCGTCGCTCACCTCGCGCTTGATGAGTGTAGCTGTAGCAACGTCGCAGGTGTCGCTGAGCGCTACGAAGTCGCCGTAAGAGCTCATGCGGTCGGCACCGCGTGCACGGGCATACGCACATGCAATCGGCGAAAGTTCCATTTTCACGTCGTCAACGAAGTATATCTTCTTCAGCGTGTCGCTAAGAGGCAGACCTACAGCGGCTCCGGCAGGCGATACGTGCTTGAACGATGCTGCAGCGGGCAGACCTGTGGCAGCCTTCAGCTCCTTAACGAGCTGCCAAGAGTTGAGCGCGTCGAGGAAGTTGATGTAGCCAGGACGACCGTTGAGTACTTCGATGGGGAGTTCGCCTTCTTCCATGTAAATGCGTGAAGGCTTCTGGTTCGGATTGCATCCGTACTTGAGTGCTAATTCTTTCATATAGTAATTATAAGAATGAGAAATCATTTCCAACTGCAAAATTACTACTTTTCGACTAAATTCTGCGCTTTTAACTGCATTATTTTCAATGCGAAGAGAAATCAAAGGTGATGTTGGCAAAGGATTACCGCAGCGTGGTACTTCTGTTTCCGCAATGCGGTAATGGTAGTTTTGCTACGCGGTAATCGTATTTCCAATCTGCGGTAATCGCATTGAAAGCCCGTCTTTGACCACATTCAGCTTTGCCGCTTACCAGTACAAGAACTACACCAACCAAGAAGTATGTGTTCTTAGAAAATATGGCTCACCCGATAAACCAGGGGGATTATGCATATAGCTTTGTAAGTCTGAAAAGAAAGAACTTTATATCCGTTACTCCCCTTA
>NZ_JAHQUY010000019.1 GCF_019052365.1 Leyella stercorea | reverse complement strand
TAATGGCGGTCATTAGAAAAAGCTTCTTGTCATTTTCTAATGACCGATTTGGGTTAAAAGTTCGTGTTTTTATCTCCCATCTGCCAGTTTTGGGGCTTTTGCGCCCCTAACTTGTTGATACAGAGTAATAGGATAGGCTGGTAGATTCTCCGCAAACGGGGCGAATCTCCCAGCCTATCTCCCAGCCGAAGCCGCTTATCTTCCAGCTGATTTGTCGTTATGCCGATTTGTTTATAAAAAACTCTATAGCTGCAAGCAAAGTGTCCAAATCGTTTTTCACGACATCAAGCACCATTTCGCCATCAATATCGAAATAGCCGTGAGCGATATGGTTGCGGATGCCAATGACATCTTTCCACGGAATTTCTGGGCGTTTAATCAGCAATTTGCCCTCTGTAGCTTTGTCAACCTGTTTTATGCCCTCTCCGATAGCCTCAATCAGCATACAGCTGGCAGCAAGATTCTTCATGCCGTCAGGTGAACAATAATAATCGTCAGAACAATGAATGCCTTTATTCCAGTCTTTTAGCTGAAATATAGCCTCTCGTATTTGTATTAATAAACCGCGCGTTCTACTGGATAACGTAAATTCCATCTTTGTTTATTTCTTCAAGTAAATACGGATTTATATGCTTGTGCATTCTGATAACGTCTACAGAGCATTGCAGCAGATTCTCCAGAAAACGCTTCAGTCGAACTACCAAGAAGGCTTTGGGTTCCATGTCTACACACACGTCCACATCGCTACCTTCCTTGTGTTCATTCCGAGATACAGAACCGAAGATGCGCAACGATCTTATGCCGAACATTGTTTTCAGTTCTTCGGCATGCGAACCGATTAACGATATGTACTCTTGAGTTGTTTTCATATTAAAACGTTTAGATGTTACAAAAATAGGTATTTTCTGCGAAATGGCAAAGGAAACTGAAAAAATCCGATGGCTAAGACATATATAAAGTTGTTTAATTCTTGAGCCTGTTCGCTCTTCTTCTCAAAAAATACCTACCTTTGCAACTATGATAACAAAACAACCGATTATACTTCTCAACTTTACGGGCGTGTACGACTACGAGGCGTTTGCTTCGAGCCCCTACATCACGCACGTCGACTGCCGCGACATCTGCGGTGTCGACTGCTATTGCGACGAGGAGGCGAGGGCGGAGCTGCGCCGCCGACTGGCGCCTTATCCTGCCAAGGCGCTGCACTTCATCGATTCGGGCGATTTCCATTATCTCACGGAGTATTGGGTGTCGCGTCTCTGCGAGCCGTTCTCGTTGATAGTGTTCGACCACCATCCCGATATGCAGCAGCCGCAGTGGGAGGGTGTCGTGTCTTGCGGCGGATGGGTGGCGGACGTGCTTCGCAACAACCCGTTCGTGCGCAACATCATCGTCGTCGGTGCGTCCGACGAACTGATAGCGCAGATTCCCGATGCGCTTAGAGAGAAGGTCGTGTTCTACAGTCAGTCGGAGATCGACCACCATCGTGCGTGGCCTTCCAAGGCTGGCTGTCTGATTCACGAGCCGGTGTATATCTCCATCGACAAGGACGTGCTCAGAAAGCAGGATGCCGTTACCGACTGGAGCAACGGCGATATGACTCTCTTGCAGCTGCAGGCGGTGCTGCGCATCATCTACGCTCACGAGCAAGTGATCGGTGTAGACATCACGGGCGAGTGCTCCGCCTCTCTCGACTATCTCTCCGAACTGAAGAGCGCAGCTGTAGACAACCGCGCCAACGAGGAGCTGATGCGGATGATTTGCCAGCACGACTGCGGATAGAAAAATGCTGCGTTTGGGGGGCGGAAAGTGATACCGGTATCAATAAAAACACTATAATTCAGAGTCTTCTCGTTATGCATAGATTCAAGAACTCTCTTCTTGAGTGGCTTGTCTACTCGCTTATCTTCTTCTTCCTGTACGATATCATCTGGATATTGGTAGACCTGCCCGACTTCCTACAGTCGGTAAACGGACTGTATCCTGAGTTGCTTGTCGACTTTGCACTCTGCGGTTTGTTCTCGCTTTCGAGTTTGTATCTCAACCGATGGCTGTTCAGACAGCGGCGCTTTTGGCGCGAAGGGCAGACCCACCGTGTGTTCGTGCAGAACGGACTGGTGGTGTTGGGCTTCAATCTGCTTATTGCTGGTGGCTGCGAACTGCTGCTGAGCCTTGTAGCACCTAAGCTTATGATGCAGGATATATGGGGAACGTCTTTTCTATTCGGACTGATAGCGAGTCTTGTAGCACTCATCCACCTTTCGATGCACTTCTCCAACATGATTGTTCTGAAAGGCAAGGAGAACCTCGCCTTACAGAAGCGATACTTAATGATGCAATTAGACCCACATTTCGTGTTCAACAGTCTTAGCTCGCTTGCCGGAATGATAGGGGAGGACCCGAAGATGGCTGAGGACTATGTCGTGAAACTCTCACATATCTACCGCTACATACTTCAGCATATCGACAAGGAGTATATAACCCTTGCCGACGGCACCGACTTCATCAAGTCGTACATCGGCCTGCTCAACATGCGCTACGACAACGCCATCGTCTTGCACGCCGACGATTTGCACGGCGATCGCGACGAATGCATCCTCTCGCTGAGTCTGCAGCTTATCATCGAGAATGCCGTGAAGCATAACTGCCCGCAGAGCGGCATCGAGCTTCATGTGTCTCTTGGTCGCCAGGGCGACATGCTCGTCATAAAGAACAATCGCATATACGCCAACCACAACAACGACCAAAGTGTAGAGTCTTACGGCATAGGCATCAGCAACTTGAAGCAACGCTACCGCCTGGAGGGCGAGGCAGAGCCTGAGTTCGTGGCCAGCCAGGATGCCTTTGAGGTGCGACTGCCAATCATAAAACGAAAACAATAGAAGAACGATGCAAAAGGTTTTGATTATAGAAGACGACCATTTCAGCGCAAGACGTCTGAAAAGGCTCATTATGGATATTGACGACACGATAGACGTGCATGGACCGCTGAAAAGTGTGGCGGAGGTCGCAGAGGAGCTTGCCGCCAACAACGACTATGACCTTATCTTTTCCGACATCCGACTTGCCGACGGTGACGTGTTTGAAGCGTTCCGCAAGGTGATGCCACAGTCGTTCGTGGTCTTCACCACGGCTTATGACGAATACGCAATGGAGGCGATAAAGAACAACGGACTCGACTATCTGATGAAGCCGATTGACGCTGACGAGCTGCGTGCCGCAATCGGCAAACTGCGGCTTAATCGCAATGCACAACAGTCTGCCGTAGTGAGTCCTCTGCACGACGTGCTTAACGACACACGCCAATACCGCGAGCGTTTCCTAATCACGAAAGGCGACGAGCTTTGCATGCTCTGTGTCGACGACATAAGCTACATCAATATGCGCGACAACCGAATCACGGCGTTTACTGTCGACGGCACATCCTATCCGCTGCCCATGAGCATGAACGACCTGGAGCAGGCTTTAGACCCTGCTCGTTTCTTCCGTCTCAATCGACAGTATATCGCCAACATTAAGGGCATCAGGAAAATCAGCTTTTACTTCGGTTCTAAACTGATGGTGAAGCTTAAAGGCTGCGAGGATGACAATATCGTAATAAGCAAGGAGAAAGCGACATTGTTTAAAAAATGGTTGGAGAAATAATGAAAAAGCGTGTATTCATGATGCATATTTCCGCATCGTGAATACACGCTTTTTTATTAATCTCGTTTAGAATGACCAACCGAAGCCTATGTACGGGTAGAAAGCAGTCTTGCTGAGTCCGTACTTGTCGCCAAAGTTGAACGACGGCGAAACGCCTACACGGAACATGAATCCGTTGGGGCGCTGATAGCGGTAGCCTATGTCGCCGAAGAAGAAATAACCGAATTGAGTTCTTGATGAAGTGTAAAAATAAGTTTTAGGAGAAGTTTCGTCTGTATTCTCCCCACCTGGATACCACCATGTATCTTCGACGTATCCTATTGTTTCCTTTACTTGATATACACCAAGACTCGCACCGAAGCCCAGCTCCAGTTTGCTGTTCTTCTTTCCGAGCAGATAGTTTAGCTCCAACGGAACACCAACGCCATTGATTTTCTGGTCGAACAAACCTGAAGTGTTGCCATAGCCATAGCCAATGCCCACACGGTAGCCTAAGCCCGAGTTGCCCTTGAAACGGCTGTCATAGTTGATGCCCACAATATTTTGGGCACCAAGTAATTCTACAGACAGATTGCGTGTCTTCTGCTGTGCCATTACTGCCGAAAAACAGCATAATGCAAATAGTGATAATACAATCTTTCTCATTATATATTTTATCATATGTTTATTGTCGGTGGATATTAGTTTGCTTCAACATAATGCCCTAAACGGTCGGGTCTGTTTCCATCGGTAAAGAGGTAGACTATTCCGTTAGGGTTTTCAACAATAGAGATCTCAGTATAGGTGAAATCAGGGTAGTCAGCGTGTAAGGATTCCAATACGTTGCTTGGTACCGTTGTACCTTTCGGCAAGGGGTAACAGGTTTCTTTCCATGTCGTACCCTTGTGGGACGTTTTGAAGTATACGGACTTCAACACGCCGTCGTGCATGATGAGATAGTTGTCATCACCGTTGTCGTTGACAAAACCAAGCACTTCGGAGCCTTTGTAGTGCGCTGTAATCCATTCCATATCGCCAGGAATCGTACCTACATATTCAGCGTTGTTCAGTCTGTATGTGCATGCCTTGGCCACCGTTCCTTTGCTGTCGATGACAAGTGTATGGACGAGATTCTTGAGCTTGGGGGTGTCCTGCAGATAGCAGAGAATATAGTATGTCCCGTTTATGCTGGCCTGTGTCACTTCCTTGATCTCCCAGAATTCATCGTTTCTGGCCTCCTGGTTTATCGTGAGCAGCTGGTATCGCACCGAGCTGGGCAACTGGTCAATGTCAGAGAGCATCCGCACGGTGCGGTTCCACACATTGTCAACGTATACAACCACGCACTCATTCCCTGCGTTGTCCTCAGAGATGACATACGTTTCCATTGCTCCACTGTCGAAGTAAGGCTCTGGACCTGTGTAAACGCGTTTGATAGTGTAGTCATCGCAGCGTTCGTGGAAATCTTTGGCAATGGCCTCCGGCAGAGTTTTGTCATTGATCGGTGTCACATTTTCAGAGTCGCATGAAGTCAGCGCAAAGACTACGACAGCAAGCCATCCGTACATCAAATGTCTAAATCCAAACTTTTTCATTTTATGCTTCAATTTATGGGTTCGTTCAAAGGAAAGTTGCCTGAGAACTTATTATTAAGCTGCAAAAGTACAATCGTTTGTTTTTATACACAACACCTCCTTATGCGAAACGGCAAAAATGCGGTGCGAAGCGGCGATATCTGTGTGTTGCGTGGAAATGCGGACTATCTCCGCAGCGCCGCATACGCCACGATGCACGCCGTGGTGAGCAGTTCGGAGAGGGCGAGCGCAAGCCAGATGCCGCTGTCGCCGAGCATCTTCGGCAGCAGTATGAAGCTGGGCACGAGGAAGACAGCACCGCGCAGCAGCGCGAACATCATTGCCGGGCGCACGCGCTCAACGCTCTGAAAGTAGCCGATGCACATGAGGTTGACGATGAAGAACACGAAGGCGACAGCCATCAGCGGGAGGCCCTTGACGGCGAGCGGGAAGGCAGCCTCGCCGGTGCTCACGAATAGCTCCGTGAGCTGGTATGGGAACAGCACGAAGGCTGCGCTCACGGCTCCGCCGCACAGCACGGCAGTGAGCAGCGCCACCTTCAGCGTGGAGCGCACGCGGTGACCGTTGCCGATGCCGTAGTTGTAGCTGATGATGGGCTGCGCCGACTGCGCTACGGCGTTGCCTATCATGTAGACGAACGGTGTATAGTAGCACGCTATGCCGAACGCGCCCACGCCCGGGTCGCCCATATAGGTTATGAATACGTAGTTGCCCACGAGCGTGAGCACCGCCATTGTGCCCTCGCCCATGAGAGCCGATATGCCGATGGTGCATTGATAGCCGATGTTGCGCATGGAGTAGAGCAGCGATCGGCGGCTCCACTTCAGGCGTATCGGGCGCAGCTGTCGCGCGGCGAACAGTATGTACCACGCTGCAATCAGTCCGCCAATCATCATGCTCAGCGTTGAGGCTACGGCAGCACCAGCAAGTCCCCAGCCGAGGTGTACTATCATCAGCCAGTCGAGCACGATATTGGCTACAGCCGCAATCACGTTGCACCACATGGCGAGACGCGGATTGCCGTCCAATCGTATCACGAACAGCAGCAGGGCGCACCACACGCCGAACAGCTCGCCCGGCATGAAGCCCAGCATATACTCGCGCACCAGAGGCAGCAGCGCCTCCGACGAGCCGAGCAGTCTGCCCGTGGCTGAAGGGAAGAGCATCACCGGAATGATCATCGCCAGGATGACGATAGAGGTGAATATCCACGCCTGCATCACGTTGATGCGTGCCGCCTTCAGCTTCTTCTCAGCCATGTGTATCGATGCCACCACCGAGCAGCCGGCGCCCATCATCAGTCCGAGACCCGTAGCCAGCATCATTATGGGCACGCAGATATTGATGGCGCCAATGCCGTTAGCTCCCACGGCGTGTCCGACGAAGATGCCGTCGATGGCGCACATAGCGGAGATGCTGATCATTCCGAACAATGTTGGCAGGAAATAGCGACCGAACAGGCGAGGTATGCTCAGCGTACTGAGGTCGATGGCGTCTTTGGTAAGGTTTTCTGACATAAAGAGTGTTGAATTTTGAATGTTGAGTTTTGAGTTGTGCGCTGCGCGCATTGTGAATTTATGAATTTTGAATTGAGAGTTTTTGAGTTTTGAGTTTTGAATTTATGAATTTTGAGTTAAGAATTATGGGGTGCAAATTCCAAATTCCTAATTAAATAATTCCTCATCGGCGCAGCCGACAATTCAAAACTCAAAACTCAAAACTCAAAACTCTATTTCAATCGATACTGCTGCGGCGATATTCCGACATGCGTGCGGAAGTAGCGCGTGAGGGCACTCTGGTCGGAGAAGTGGAAATCGGCGGCAATCTGTTTCAGACTGCGCTTCGAGGTGCGCATGGCGAGCTTCAGTCGCAGCACGATATACTCGTCGATGATGTGCTTCGGTGGAAATCCGGTCTTGCCGCTCACGATGATGCCCAGATACTTGCGCGAGATGTTCATGCGCTCGGCATAGTAGTTCACCTCGTGACCCTCGTGAAACTCCTCCTCAAGCAGCTCCATGAAGCGATTGAACAGCTCGTCGGTGCGCTGCGTGCCCTTGTCGCGCTGGTCGGCGGGCGGATTGGCAAGCAGATAGTCGTAGAACCCGAGGAAGAACGCCTGCAGCTGCAGCGCCACGATGCGGTCGGTGAGCGTGTAGTGCTCCACGGTGAAGTAGAACCTGAAGATTCTGAACATGCTGCTTATCACCTCGCTTATCAGCGTCGGGTAGCCGCAGCGGCGGTCGGCCTTCAGCGTGTTGTAGACGGCGTGCTCCACGTTCAGACTCGCCGAGCGCAGCGTGTCGCTGCTGTATAGTATGGCGTCTGCTGCGAAGTCGTCGCTCATCGTTTCCCATTTTATGATGTCGCCGGGGAAGAAGCAGAGCACACTCTCGCCGTTCAGTTCCCATTTGTCGAAGTTGATGCGTACGGATGCCGAGCCCGTGTGGCTGTAGATTATCGCGCCGTGGTCTATGGCGTGAGCTTCGGGGCTGAACGAGCTGCGGTTGATGCTTATGAGCGATGTCTGTTCCATACGGCAAAATTAGCAATTGTTTCTCAAATTGTCAAATTCTGGCGTAATTTTATTACCCTCAGCCTGTGAAATAGTGAGTAACTTTGCAGCGGATTTCAAAACAAGTATGAGAAAAAGATTTTATACAGCGATGCTCATTAGTATCGCTTTCGCTATGACTGCTCAGGCACAGACCGAGCAAAGGCTGAGCATCGACGAGATGTTCCGCATGATAGACCAACGCAACAGCAGTATCAAGGCAGACCGCACAGCCGTTGAGGCAGCCGGCGAGGGCGTAAAGGCGGCAAAGAGCCAGCGCCTGCCCGACATCAGCACACAACTCAACTTCAGCTACATTGGCAATGCGTTGCTCACCGACCGCGACTTCGGTAATGGTGTGGGTTGCAAGACGCCCCATTTCGGCAACCAGTTTTTGCTCGACGTGCAGCAGACCATCTATGCCGGCGGAGCGATTGACGCCGGTGTACGACTTGCCGAGCTGGGCGCAGAGCAGGCCCAGCTGCAGCTGGCGCTCAGCGAGCAGAACCAGCGTTTCATAGCCTTGGCGCAGTATCTCGACCTCGAGAAGGTGGCGCATCGCGAGGAGGTGCTCAGCAAGAACATCGTGCTCACCGAGCGCCTTATAGCCAACATACGCGAAAAGCAGCAACATGGCGTGGCGCTGAAGAACGACATCACGCGCTACGAGCTGCAGCTGGAGACGCAGAAGCTCAGTCTTACCAAGCTACAGAACACACGCCGCATCCTCAACCACCAGCTTTGCAACACGCTCTCGCTGCCCACCACGCAGACCATTGTGCCCACCGACGACGCTGCGACAGCCGTCTTCGGCAAGGACGGCGAAGACAGATGGCAGGACGTAGCCGCCGCAGCCAGTCCGCAGCTGCAGATGGCGGGCGTGGGCGAGCTTATGGCGAAGCAGCAGGAAAAGATAGCACGTAGCTGCATGCTTCCCAAAATAGCAATTGTGGCGCAGAACAACTTCAACGGTCCGATAACGTTCGAGCTGCCTCCCATCGACAAGAACCTCAACGTGTGGTTCGTGGGCATAGGCGTGCGCTACGACCTCTCGTCGCTCTTCAAGAGCAACAAGAGCGTGGCTAAGGCGCGCCTCGAGACGCAGGCTGCCAAGGAGCGTAAGGCGGTGGCGGCAGAGCAGCTCAACAACAGCGTTCAGGCGGCTTATGTGGGTTATCTGCAGAGCTACGTAGAGCTTGAGACGCAGCAGAAGAGCGTGCTGCTGGCGCAGCAGAACTACGAGGTGGTGAACAACCGCTATCTTAACCAGCTGGCGCTCATCACCGATATGATCGACGCAAGCAACATGAAGCTCGACGCCGAACTCAACGAGGCGGATGCGTATATCAACATCGCCTACGCCTATTATAAAATGAAATACATCGCAGGACAGCTTTAAGAATTTTGAACAGAAACAATGGAAAATATAAAGAAATACGTTTACAACACAGTAGTGATAGTGCTGATTGCCGTAGGAGCAATCGTAGTGATACTCAACTTCTCTCATTTCGGCAACGTCGAGTTCACCGACAACGCTCGCGTACGCCAGCACATAACGCCGCAGAACACGCGTGTGCAGGGATTCATCAAGGAGGTGCGTTTCGAGGAGTTTCAGAAGGTGAAGAAGGGCGACACGCTTGTCGTCATCGAAGACGCCGAGTTCCGCTTGCGTCTGGCGCAGGCTGAGGCCGACCTTGCTCGTATGGAGGAAAGCTCGAAAGCCACAGGATCAGCCATTGCCACAACCGACGCCGGCATACGCGTGACGAACGCCGGCATAGAGGAGGCGCGCGTGAATCTTGAGAACGCCAAGCGCGAGGACAAGCGTTTCGAAGCTCTGCTGAAGAACGACGCCGTTACGCAGCAGCAGTACGACAACGTGCACACGGCATATCTCAGCGCAAAGGCAAGATACGAGCAGGTGGCTCACTCGCGCGCTACGCAGACCAGCGTGAAGACCGAGCAGGGCCACCATCTCTCGGCGTCTATCTGCTCGCTACGCCTGGCACGGGCTGCCGTCGAGCTGGCTCGCCTCAATCTTTCTTACTGCTACATCATCGCCACCTGCGACGGCGTGGTGGGCACAAAGGATATTGAGGAAGGAATGCTCGTGCAGCCGGGTCAGACTATGGTGAACATCGTGAGCAGCAACAGCAAGTGGGTTGAGGCCAACTACAAGGAGAGTCAGCTGCCCGACATATACGAGGGTTCTGAGGTGGAGATTACTGCCGACGCTGTGCCTGGCATCGTATATAAGGGATGTGTCGAGCGCATCAGCAAGGCTACGGGCAGCGCGTTCTCGCTCGTGCCGATCGACAACGCTACGGGCAACTTCGTGAAGGTGGAGCAGCGCGTAACGGTGCGCATAAAGCTCGACGGCAACAAGCCCGAAGACCTGGCGAAGCTGCATGCAGGATATAATGTGGAATGCCGTGTAAAAGTAAAAAGGTAAAAAAATAAAAAGTTAGCTAAGGCTTAAAAAGGCTTAGTTCAGCTTATAATATAATGTAAAGACATGTTTCCATTACCACCTCCACCACCACCTTCTGCGGGCCAGTGCTTTTCGATGCCGATGTTCCGCAGTTGGGTGCCTAAAGCCATTCGCCCGTGGATATATGTGATATGCGTGTTTGCGTACCAGTTCTCTGGCGGCATGTATCTCGGCGCATTGGAAGCCATACAAGGCTCCACCAACTTCATGCTCGAAGACCTGCTGCTGTTGCTCTACGCCAATCTTGCAGGCATGGCGATCTACTTCCCCATGCTGTTCCGCATGAAGTTCCGCTTCACCAACCAGCAACTCATCTTCGGTTCGGCTATCGTCATCGCCGTCTGCAACCTCATCACCATACGCTCTACGTATATGCCGCTGCTGCTTGTGGTGTGCTTCATAGAGGGCATGGCTAAGCTGCAGGGCACTTTCGAACACATGAGCAACATACAGTTGTGGATTACGCCGCGGCGCGACTTCGCCGTGTTCTTCCCCGTGCTGCACATCGTGCTGCTCACCTCTATCGAGGGCAGTGGCTTCCTCGCGGCATGGTTCGGCTATCACTTCACGTGGCAGATGATGAACGTGTTCATCGTCGGTACGATGTGCGTCGTTATGGCGGTGCAGATAGTGATGTGCCGTCCGTTCTGCCCGATGCCCGAGCGACTCAGTCTGCGAGGCATCGACTTCGGTAGCGGACTTCTCATCAGTCTGCTCATGCTTCTTGTGTCGTACATCTTCGTCTACGGCGACTATAAGATGTGGTTTGCGAGCCGCGAACTGCGCATCGTGGCAGGTTGCGCCCTGATACTTGCGGGCGTCGTGATACACCGTCTGCTGCGTGTGAGCAATCCGTATGTTGACCTACGCATCTTAAAGCTGCGCAACGTGTTGCCTATCATCGTTGTGGTTATCATCGGCGAGTTTCTGCTCGGCTGCGAACACACGATGGAGGAGATACTCTGTGCTGAGGTACTGAAGCTCGAAGAGCATACCAAGGAGGAGCTGTTCCTTTGGGCGCTTCCCGGCTTCTACATTGGCATCGCTATCGACCTGCTGTGGCTGAAGGTGCTGAAGTGGAAGGTGTGGAAACTCTTCGCCATCGGCTTCGGCTTCATCTTCGTCTACGCCGTGCTGATGTACACCACGATCGACCCGCAGGTGAACATCGAGCAGCTGCGTCTGCCGATAGTGTGCCGCGGAGCAGCCTACTCGATTATCGCCGCCACGCTGATGTGGGCGCTCGACGAGTCGTCGCCCAATCTCGAGCAGTTCTTCATGGGCCTGTTCGTGTTCAACATCTTCCACATGTACCTTGCCGGCGCGGCTGGCTACGGCATATACACCACGTGGTTCTCCCACTTTATGAACGACGACATGGCGCGCTACGCCCAGCACATAACGCTGCTGAGCGTCAACCCCGCCACAACCGACTTCGCCGGCTTAATGAACGGCTATGCTCATAGCATGATGGGTGTAGCTATAAAGCAGGTGTACGGCATCGTGGTGTGGATAAGCGGCGGTGTAGCCGTGCTCTTCATGCTGCTCGACATACCTGCCGTGAGGACAAACGTGCGTAAGGTGCCGCTCTGGCCGGTCTATGGCATCGAACTGCTTAGCCGACTAACTTTTAAAAGTAAAAGGGTAAAAAGCTAAACCGCGTGTTCTGTGGGAGAATATACTCCGCAGCAACGTTTTGTGTGTTCGTGCGTTCTGTGGAATTGCTGTTCTTCCACAGATAACTCCCTCACGAAGCGTTGCGCCTTCAAGCGCATAATCTAAAAGTCAGGGCAATGGGCGATTTTTAGATGATTGTATATTATCAATTTTATTCAGTGCTGTTACGATCTTTTCTCGTTCACCGCTGCCTTTTGTTGAGAGACGTAGTAGATGTAGACCATACTTTGATAGAATATGGTCTTTCATTATATCACGATGATGCTGTATTGTTTTTTCATTGTGGTACGAATATCCATCTGTTTCTATGGCAAGTACGGGTTGCTTCCCTATACGGTTGATTATAAGAAAATCAAGATGTGTGTTATAGTTTGCAGCATATTTTAATTCTTCTGCCGACATCAGTGATGTATTTTTTATAACTTGTCGTAAAGGAATATGGCACAACACCTTCATACAACTATAATCAGGATTAGATGCCAACACCTCGCATATCAGCGAATATGTAAGATTTTCCGACGCATAATCAGAAATTTGTGGATGATTTTTGAGGAAGTTTATTCTTTGTTCTGTATATTGGTCATATAGATAGTCGAAAATAGATGCCAGTTTGCTTTCTGTCACAGTACAGTTGTTGTAGGCAATATAGTCCAACAAATCCATGATGTTGCGGTGCTTTGCTTGCTCATTTCCGGTCATAACGAGGCAGAAATGCTTTCGTGCTCTTGATACTGCTACATTTAACATCTTTGCGTCATCGGCAAACTCAGAAATCTGATTGTCTACAACGCTCATGATAATAGTGTCTTCTTCACGACCTTGGTATTTGTGTATTGTTCCGATCTTTATATCATTCAGCTGTTGGCGGAAAGCGTCCATTTGATTATTGTATGGAGTTACAATACCGATACTGCTGCAATCTTTCAAGGTCGGTAATAGTTCGTTCTTCACCACATCTATCTCTCGCTGGTTAAGATGATTAATTGCATGATTACCCTTAACGGTTCTTATGGCTGTTAATACATTTTCTTCACCTTTATCCTCTGTCATGATAAGCAGGTTGCCACCATAAAACTTTTGATTGCAAAAGTTGATTATACGCGGATGACAACGATAGTGTTCTCGAAGCATTGTTTCTGTTATATCGGGTATAACTTTTAGTATTGATTCTAAAAAACTATACTTTGAACAGTCGTAGCCATCTGATATGTTATAAGGTTTAGCAATGATTTGCAACTTTTTTCTATCCTCTTCTGTTTCCACATTAGGCAATTGCTTCGTATCTCCTACAATAACGGCATTCTTTGCGCAGGTAAGAGCTAAAGTTCCTGTTTCTGATGAAACTTGCGATGCTTCATCCATAATGATATAATCGTATGGTTCATCTGCAAATACACATGAACGTGCAGACATAGTGGTGCTGAGTATTACAGGATATTCATTCTTCATCATCACACCTTGTCTTTTCATATCCTTGGTATCGGTGAAAACTACTCTCTCTCGGTCTTTATAATGGTCGTATAATGACGATTTTAAGAGTGTCATGGAATCTTTGACTAAATTATTAGTCAATGCTTTTGCATCATATAAAGCCATTTCTTGATTGATTGTTTCTATACGTTGCTCGATTTCCAGAATCTTATTTTTGTAGTATAAAGTTTGAAGTTCTAAGATAAGTGGTGCCAAATTGTTCTTGTCAATTTTGTTTTGTATATGAAGTCTGTTGGTACATGTCCATTTCATCCACCACCATTTGATTTGTTCTTTTAATTTGCCAATTCCGTGAGTATATTTTACATACTTATCATCTGTCCATGTTTGGCAACTTAGCCAAATGGATAAGATACGCTTTGAATTGATATGGTTTTCTAATTCTATATTTTCATCAATACCATTGTTCTTACAGAAGTGTTTCCACTCCAATCCTATCGTTTGTTGCTCTTGCAATAGTAATGCACGTTCATTCTGTAATTCATAAACCTTGTCTAAGTGTTGCGAGGTAGTATGTAAGTGCTGTATCACTTTAAAATAGGTTGTGAGTTCTAACCCCCACGTATTAAGATCTGTGGGTATTATGGGTTGATTAGCAATGAATGCAGTTTTATTGTCTTTGTTACCAAGTGAGGCTGCTATAAAGCCAATACCATATTTTTCCAGTTTCTCAAACACATTTGCTGTAGCAGAATTGTTGTTAGAGACAACAATCACCGTTTTACCTTGTCTAATGATGTTTGCGATAATGTTCAAAATGGTTTGTGTCTTACCCGTACCCGGAGGACCTTGGATGACACTTATTTGATGTTCAAAGGCATTGGCTACAGCAATCTTTTGGCTGGTATTACATCCAAAAGGAAAAACCAAGTCGGCATGACAACGTTTCTTAGGCTTGTTGTTAGCAGGGTTGAGGTAGCAAGCAGCTGCTGTCTCTTTATCAATAAAATCTACACTGTTATAAATCTGCGATAGTGTTCCCTCATGATTCTGTTCATCTCTGCCTAAAGGATTGATAGTTGCCACGTTTTTCATGTAGGTAAGGACATCCTTTGCGGCTGTTTCTTGTAGGCAGGATTGTGCTACTGTGATTTTTCCAGAAGCATCATCCAATACAAAATTATTGTTAAAGATAATTCTCCAATAGCTATGTTCGTTATTGTCGAAGCGCCATATTTCTCTTATATTTTGTGTCAATATTCCATTTATATATACCTTACATTGTGTGGGGTCTTTCCACTCAGGAGTACTGAGCCAAGTTACTTTGCTATAGGCATAGTTATATGTACGTCCGTTGTTTTTGAAACGCACACTATAACCTGTATTCCCATTTTTTTGTATGGTGTCTATTTGTAAGGTCTTAGGCTCCCCATTGAGTAAAACAAAGTGTTTTGATAAGTCCATTTTGTTACATTCTATTATTTATTTTTCATCTTCTGAAGCGTTCTCTTCTGAGGCTTCCTGCTTTATTTCAAGCAATGTGCGTTCATAAACCTCCTGCAACTGGTAACTTGCCACACCTAACGGAGTCGTGATGCCACGCAGAGACCATTCGACAACAGAAGAGTCTTCTATGTCGCATTTCTCAAACAGATAACGCAAACACGCTAACCAATATTTTTTAATTATGCTCGGCGCTTGCCTTTCTGCGTAAGCTGTACTTGCCGTGCTTGTCGAACACGAGCCAGTAGAGTATAGGCAGAACGGTGGCGATGAGCACCATTGAGATGAGCGTGCCGAAGAAGATGACAGCGCCCATCGGCGACCATAGCGTGTTGTTCTCGAGCATCATCGGCAGCACTCCTACAGAAGCCGCAGCCGAAGTGAGGAAGATTGGGCGCATGCGGCGTTCGCCTGCCTGGAAAGCAGCATCGCGCACGGAGAGTCCTTTCTCGCGTCGCAGTTCTTCGGCATAGTCGAGCATGATGATGCCGTTGCGCACAAGGATGCCCATCAGACTCACTACGCCGAGCACGCACGTAAGGCTCACGTCATAGCCCGTTATGCACAGGCCGACGGCTGCACCGAATATGCAGAGCGACATTGAGGAAAGGTTCACCAGCGCCAGGCTGATGCGCTTGAAGTGGAAGAGCAGGATGAAGAAGATGACAAGCACGGCTATCATCACGCCCGACATCACCTGCGGCAATGTCTCGGCGTCCTTCTCCACCATTCCGCCCATCTCCCAAGTGAGAGTGGGGCAGCGCTTCTGCAGCTCGTCCTCAAGCTCAGC
The DNA here is from genome assembly GCF_019052365.1 of Leyella stercorea. Taxonomy (GTDB): domain Bacteria; phylum Bacteroidota; class Bacteroidia; order Bacteroidales; family Bacteroidaceae; genus Prevotella. The sequence continues at coordinate 28,877 of NZ_JAHQUY010000019.1, read as the reverse complement.
CGACAATTTGTCGGCATTGTATCCGCGCATCGGCTCGCCGATGATAGAGATAGTGCGCACGCCGTTGCGACGCACTATGCTTCCGTCCTGCCAGTCGGGCGCAATCTTTGCCAGTTGGCGAAGCGGAACGCTCGCTGTGCCGCCCATTACGGGTATGTACTCGTTGTTAAGGTCGCTGTCGTTCTCCGACTTCAGCACCATCTTCACCGGATAGTCGCCCTCCCAAAGTGTAGACATCGGCAGACCGTCGCCGAAGTGTATGGCAAGATTGGCTGAAAGGATAGTCTTGTTCACGCCCAGTCGGTTTGCCTCGGTCTCGTCGGGCGTTATCCTTACGCAAGGCAGCGGAGCCTCGTAGTTGGTGCGCACAAGATGTATGCCCTCGATGCTGCGCATGCACGCCTCCACCTTCTTTGCCTCCTGCTTCAGACGTCCTATACTGTCGCCGCTCACCCTTATCTCGATGGGGTAGGTGGCAGAGTTGTAGTCCATCTGCTTGAAGCGTACGTAGCAGTCGGGGAAATAGTCGGAGTATCTGTCGGCATACTTGTCGAGCACTTTCTCCGTTGCGTCGTTGTTTGCGGTGTTCACGATGAACTGTGCGAAGTTCGGTCCGCCTATCTGCGGCGCGTAAGTGGTGTGGAAGCGTGGCGATCCCTGCCCGATGAACGTAGTCACAGACGTTACGAGCGGGTCGCGCTGCAGTATCTGCGCCATAGAGTCGGCCACTTCCGCCGTGCGCTTCGCCGTCGTGCCGTTAGGCAGATAGAACTCCACGGCAAACTGGTTGCGCTCGGCTACCGGCATCATTCGCTGCGGCTGCTTTACGAAGAGCACAGCGCCTGCGGCTACCAGCGCCCCACCCGTAGCAAGCGTGGCGCACGGATGTGCGAAGCAGCGATTGAGCAGCCATGTGTAGCCCGTCTGCAGATAGTCGAGAGGCTTCTTGCGCGCGTCGGGCTTGGGATTGGTGTCGATGCCCTTATGTATCAATGTATACTGCAGGTAAGGCGTGAGCATGATCGACACCGAGAGCGAGATGCTGAGGATGATGAACATAGCCCAGGGGAACGACTTCACGAAGTCGCCCATATCGCCGTGCATGGTTATGAGGAAGGGGAAGAAGGTGAGCGATATGCTCAGCGTGGCAGAAAGCACCGACATGAAGAATTCGCGGGGGGCAGCGATGGCTGCATGCCAGCGCGACATGCCGTGCCCCAGTTTCTCCATGTAGTTGTCGATGATGACTACCGAGTCGTCCACCACCATGCCGAGCGTCACGATGAGTGCGGCGAGCGTCACCGTGTTCAGTTCCATGCCGAAGAGATAGAACACGCCTACGGAAGAGAAGATAGTGATAGGAATGCTCAGCGCCGACACCTCAGCAACGCGGCGCGGCATGAGCAACACTACCACCACAATCACCGAGACAACCGAGATGAGCAGCTCGCGCAGGAAGTTGAGCACCGACTCGCTCACCACCCGGCTTTGGTCGGTGATGGTATTGAGGCGCACATCGTCGGGCAGCGTCTGCTCGAACTCGGCAAGTGTCTTGCGAACGTCGTTGCCCATCTTCACGATGTCGTTGCCCGGTCGCATCTCTATCGACAGCAGCACACATTTGTTGCCGTTGCTTTCTATGTATTTGTCCTGCTTCGGATATTCTCGCGTGATGCGTGCTATGTCTTTCAGTCGCACGATGTTGCCTTTGGCGTCCGAGTATACAATCTGTTCAGCCACATCGCGCTCGTTGTTGTACGAGTCGTCTACGTGTATAGGCATGTTCAGGCTGCCCGTATCTATACTTCCGCTCACGGCGGTGAAGCCCTGCAGCGCCAGGTCGTTCAGAATCTTGAACGGACCGGTGCCGTACTTGGCAAGCTTGTTCTGGTCGAGATATATGCTTATCTGCTCGTTCTGCAAGCCGTACGTGCGCAGGTTCGATATCGCGTCTATGCGCCGCAGGCGGTCCTTCAGGTCGTCTATGTACGTGTTCAGTTCGCGGTATGTCTTCTGCTTGCTCTCCATCGTGATGAGCAGGGCAGAGGTGTCGGCTATGTCGTCTACGGCTTGCAGCGCCAGCACGCCTGCCGGCAGCTGCGCCTTGAACGCCTGCAGGCCGTGCTTGAACTTGCTCCAGAAGGCGTCGCGGTCTTCCACGTTGTCGTTCAGCTCGATGAACACTATCAGCATGCCGTCCTTGCTCTGCGTGTACGTCTTCTTCTTGTTCACCTCCTTGTAGCCGAAGATGAAGTTCTCGAGCGGTTTAGCCACCCGCTCTTCCACTTCCGACGACGTGGCTCCGGGGTAGACTGCCACACATGCGCCCTGGCGCACCGTGAACTGCGGCATCTCCTCCTTCGGCATTACGGCGAGTCCGGTCATGCCCAACACGACGAGCATGCCGACAAGCAGCAGCACGATGTTGTGGTTGCACATAGCCGACTCGATGAACGAGCGCTTTATCACGCGGTTAGGTTTCCTTGTCAAGCGTCGCTTTATATGAAAGCGTAGGGCCGACTCCTGTTTGCTTGTTTCCATGTGTCTCCTCCCTTCGCTTTATCTTTCAACGTTCTTGCCGGCGCATACCCTCATGCCTTCCGACACCTTCTGCTGTCCGCCTACAATCACTTCGTCGCCAGCGGCGAGTCCCGAAAGAACGATTATGTCGTTGTTGTAGAAGCCACCGACCTCAACGTGTTGCTGGTGGGCTTTGCCTTTTATAACAGTCCAAACAAAGCGTGTGTTGTCTGTATCGAGCTCAATGCATCGTGCCGGAACCACGATCTGTGCCGGTTCCGAATTGCGGGTTGCCACCTGCGCATTGCACACCATGCCCGGCAGCAGACGTCTGCCCGTGTTCTCTATGCCCACCTTCACGTCGTACGTGTGCGAGATAGGATTGGCGTCGATGCCCTTTTCGCTTATCGTGCCCCAGAACACGGCGTCGCCCAATGCGGCTACGCTCACACGCACCTTGTCGCCTATGTGCAGATGCGATATCTCTGCTTCCGGCACCGACAGCTTAGCGTTCACAGCCTTCACGTCGGCTATCTTCAGAACCGGCTGTCCCGGCAGCACGTACGTGCCCATGTCGGCTTGTTTCGAGGCTACCACCCCGTTGAAGGGCGCCCTGATGCTGGTGTGCGTGAGCTGTTGGCGAGCTATGGCTTCGGCGGCTTTCGCCTGCTCCAGCTTGCTCTCTATCTCCACCCATTTGATGTCGGATATGGTGCCCGCCTTGTGCAGCGGCTGGAAACGACGGTAGGCGTCCTGCGCCTGCTTCAGCGTGCTCAGCGCTCCGCGATGCGTCTCGTTGAGCGTAGTGGGGTTGATGGTGGCGAGCACCTGTCCCTTGCTCACTCTGTCGCCTTCGTCCACGTGTATGCTCGTGATGTTGCCGCCCAGTTCGAAACTAAGCGTCGACCCCGTCTTCTCTTCTATAGTGCCTACGTAGTCTTTTGTCTTGCCGCTGGCGTTGGAGCCTCCTACGGTGAGGGTCTCCACCTTTACGGCGGCTTTACGCGTCCGCTTCTTTTGTTCGGAGCAGCTCGTCAGCACCGAGCAGCCAACGAGCAACGCCACTAACCATACCATTAAACAATCTGTTCGTCTCATAATATATGTTTGAAAATCTGTTGTAAAACTACAATTTTCAACATGCACAACAAAAAAAAGCGCTCGCTTTCTTACCGCCGTTAACCTTATTTAATCAATCTATTCAGAACTAAAAGCTATCTGCTCTCCCGCTTTTTATCCCTTTTATAAAACTTCTGTAACTTCTTTGACACACCATATCCTTACTTTTGCACCCGAAATTTTACACATAGTTAACTAAATAAGCAAAAGAATGAAAAAGAAAGTAGCGAGAGTAGGCGGCGGAAGAACGATGGCTGTGTGGTCATTGGCTGCGATGATGTTTTTAGGTTCTATGGGCATGCAGGCGCAGAGCACAGTCGGCGTGCCGGCGTGCTGCAAGGCGAAGGTGGCAACGGCTGCCGTAGCGCAACCGGTTGCTGACGACGTGCGTGCCGAGTGGCAGCAGCTGAAGGGCGACGTTACGCTCTATATGACCAACGACATGGGACGCAATGGCTATTACGACCAGAAGCCGATAGCCGAACTGATGGGCGAAATGGCGGGAGTGGTTGACCCTGAGTGTGTGTTTGCTGCGGGCGACATTCATCATTTCAATGGCGTTGCGTCGCTACAGGACCCGCTTTGGATGACCAACTACGAGCTGGTTTACTCGCATCCCGACCTTATGCTCGACTGGTTCCCAGTTTGCGGCAACCACGAGTATCGCGGCAATACGCAGGCTTTCATGGACTACGGCAAGGTGAGCCGCCGATGGATGATGCCTGCCAGGTATTATACTAAGGTGTTCAAGCACGGCAACACTTCCGTGCGCATTGTGATGCTCGACACAACACCGCTCATCGACTCTTATCGTAAGAATTCGAGCGTCTATCCCGACGCCTGCAAGCAGGACGCTGAGGCGCAGCTGGCGTGGCTCGACGAGACGCTGCGCAACGCCAAGGAAGACTGGGTGGTTGTGATGGGCCATCACCCGATATATGCCGACACCAACAAGAAGGAGAGCGAGCGTCTCGACATGCAGAAGCGTCTGCTGCCCGTGCTTCACAAATATAACAACGTGGCTATATACGCCTGCGGACACATCCACAACTTCCAGCACATACAGAAGAAGGGCGACAATATCGACTATGTAGTCAACTCGTCGTCGTCGTTGGCGCGTCCTGTGAAGCCTATCGACGGCACGGTGTTCTGCAGCTCTGCCGACGGCTTCTCTGTGTTCACCGTTGACAAGAAGCAGTTGAAGATGTCGATGATAGACAAGGACGGAAAGATTATTCACACGATAACAAAGTCGAAATAGCATGAAGAGATTCTTATTCACAGCGGCACTCCTCACGGCTGCAACCTCTGCCATAACAGCGCACACGCTCGACGGCATCGTCAAGGACCACAAGACCGGCGAGCCGCTTATCGGCACCGTTATCAGAGTGAAGGAGCTGCCAAGCGTCAGCACCACAACCGGTCTCGACGGCACCTTCACGCTGCGCGAGCTGCCCGACCGCGGCCGCTACACGCTTGTTGTCTCGTACATGGCGTACAAGACAAGAGAAATGGTGGTCGACGTGGCGAAAGACTATGACAAAGGCTCGGAGAAAGGCAAGGACGGACAACTCACTATCGCCTTGGACGAAGACTTGCAGCAGTTGGGCGAGGTGGTTGTAACCGGACGCCGCGAGTATCGCTCCGACCGCAGCGCCGTCGAGACGGTGAAGAATGCGGCGGGCGTGCTCAACGTGATGAGCCAGCAGAGCATACAGCTCTCGCCCGACGTGAATGTGGCGAGCGTGCTTCAGCGCGTGTCGGGCGTGACCATGGAGCACGACGCTTCGGGCGAGGCTTCGTACGCCATACTCCGAGGCATGGACAAGCGCTACAACTATACGCTCGTGAACGGTGTGAAGATACCGAGCCCCGACGACAAGAACCGCTACGTTCCGCTCAACATCTTCCCGTCCGACCTGATGGACCGCCTCGTGGTTTCGAAGTCGCTTACTGCCGACATGGAGGGCGACGCCGCAGGTGGAGTGGTCGACATGGTGATGAAGGATGCGCCCGCACGCTTCCAGTTGCAGGCTAACGCCGCCGTGGGCATGAGCGACTACTTCTGGAGCGGCGCAAGAGACTATCTCACGACCAACCGCTCCGACTATACTCACCGTTCGCCCTACGAGGCGTTCGGCTCAGACTATAAGGCTTCGGCTTCCGACTTCAGGAACGGACCGGTGCAGCTGAAGAGCCATGCTACGCCGGCGCCCAACTTCATCGGCGGTCTCAGCGTTGGCGACCGTTTCTGGAACAACCGTATCGGCGTGATGCTTGCCGGAAGTGTGCAGAACACGTTCCGCGGCACCGAGCGCACGTACAACTCCGTGAAGATGGCGTCGGGCGAACAGGCTATGTATATCTCCAACCTCCACCACCGCTACTACAGCATACACGACTTCACGGCGGGTCTGCACGCAAAGCTCGACCTCTCGCTCTCGAACCACAAGATAGAATGGTACAACATGTACGTGCGCACCAACTCGAAGGGCGTGCGCTACGACAACGGCGTGAACACCGAGTATATCGCTGCCGACTCGTACACGCAGGACGACGAGCTGCGCTCTATGTCTGCCACGCAGAGCATCTTTGCCACCAACCTTAAGGGCAAGCATCACCTGACCGAACGCTTCACGGTCGACTGGTCGGGCGTGTTCTCGCAGGCGAAAGAGGAGGATCCTGACAGAACTTACGTGACGCTTACCAACACCGTAGGCAGAAACGCCGACGCCGAGGGCGACGCTGTGTCGGGTTCTATATGGAGCCAGGAGAAGAACATCCTGAAGACGCTGCCGAAGAATGCCGAACGCCGCTTCCAGCACAACAAGGATACCGACTGGGCGGGCTACATCAACCTCGCTTACGACACGCACCTCGCCGACAAGCTCGACGCTTTGTGGAAGGTTGGCGCGCAGTATCGCCGCAAGGAGCGCAGCAACCGCTACTACTCGTACGTCTTCAACCCGGCTGACATCTCGCAGAAGCTCGACGGCAACGGATACGAGCAGTTCGCCAATGTCGATTGGGTATGCAAGACGCCTTACTCGCAGGCGTCTCAGCTCAACTACGACTCGAAGGAGCACATCGGCGGAGTCTACGCTATGGCTACGCTGAGCAGCGCTCTCGGAGAGCTGAACGTGGGCTTCCGCGCCGAACATACCAACCAGATATACACCATGCTGCAGCACTTCCGCAACATGGGGCAGGTGGGCGAGCAGAGCTACTGGGACTATCTGCCTTCGGCTTCAGTGAAGTGGACACCGACAAAGAAGATGAACGTGCGCCTCTCTTACTACCGTTCTATCAACCGACCTGGATTCTACGAGATTGTGCCCTACCAGATACAGGGCGAGGAGTATCAGGAGAAGGGAAACCCTGAGCTGAAACGCGCCCGCATCGACAATATCGACCTACGCTGGGAGTGGTTCCCGTCGAGCACAGAGCAGATTCTCGCAGGCGTCTTCTACAAGTATCTGAAGAACCCGATAGAACAGGTGTTCGTTACGTCGGACGGCAAAATCGGCGCCGGAACAGACGCCTACTACATGCCCGCCAACCTGGGCAACGCGAAGAACATGGGCTTCGAGATTGACGTGATAAAGTACATACGCCACTTCGGTGTGAAGGCAAACTATACCTACACCCACTCGGAGATTACCACTTCGAAGCGCCAGTACAAGGAAGGCAGCGCAGAGTATAAGACGGGCGTAACGCAGACTCGTCCGCTCGTGAACCAGGCGCCGCACACAGCCAATCTCTCCCTGCTCTACAAGGACACCGAACATGGCTGGAACGCACAGCTTGCAGCCTCGTTCACCGGCACGAAACTCGCACTTGTGTCGCCGTTCAAGGACGCCGACCAGTGGGACAAGGCGATGTTCGGACTCGACTTCAGCGCAGAGAAGAAGTTCCACAACGGCATCTCGCTCTTCTTCAAGGCCAACAACCTGCTCGACGCAAAGCGCGAACGATACCTCAAGACCGTCAACCAGAGCAACCTCGAGTATGAAGGACAGAAGAGCGACAAGACCATCGTTGGCACATACCGTTACGGCAGAACTTTCCTGCTCGGCGTGCGCTACAAACTCTAATTTGTCACCACCTCATATCTCACCACCTCACCATAACACCACCTCATATCTCAACACCCCACCACCTCACCATAACAACATCATATAATGAAGAAGATAAATACAATCGGCTGTATGCTGCTCGCCGCAGCAACGGCAATGTTCTCAGCGTCTTGCGAGAACGACAACATCAATCCGTACGATTATGCAGGCAACAACGGCAACGCCAACCAAGGTTCTACAAACGTCATAAAGACCGCTGTGGCGGAGTATCCTGTAGGCTCGCTCGTGTGGTCGAACGACACCACGCTGAGCGAGAGCGTAGAGATACCCGTCGGCACATCGCTCTATATAGAGCCGGGCGTGACGGTGACGTGCAAGGCTGACGTGCAGGTGCCGGTAGAAGTAGTGGTTTTGGGCAATCTCTACTGTCTCGGAACAGCCGAGAAGCCCGTCACCTTCACCTCAGACCGCAAGAAGCCCGAAGCCTGGGGCGGCATCATCTGCGGCTACAACTCGGAGGAAGTGGTGCTCAACCATGTAGACATAGCCTACGCCGGCGCCACGCCTACCGAGTCATCGGCATCGTTCCAGAACAAGCTCTTCAAGACCACCATCGACGGCGGCGTACCAGCCTTCCACTTCTGTAACGTCAATGGCAAGTTTGTCATCGCCAACAGCTTCTTCCACGACAACTACAACGACCAGACCTACTTCACAGGCGGCAACGGCGTAATCACCGGCAACATCTTCGCCGACTCGGGCAACGCTGCCGACGGCGGCGAGGCGATAAACGTGAAGGCGGGCTGCCAGCTCGACGTAGCCAACAACGTAATATACAACGCCTGCACCAACGCCTTCAAGCTCTCCAACGCCGGCAACAGCGAGGTGGTGCCGCTCACCGATATGACCGTCTACAACAACACCATCGTCAACTGCGGTTGGCGCCGCTCCAAGAACAAGAAGGGCGGTTCGGTATGGGTGGAGAAGGCTGCGCGACCGGTGTTCGTGAACAACCTCTGCTACGACTCGCGTTTCGGTCTGAAGCAGCCCAAGCAGGACGGCGCCGACATGGAGCACAGCCGTCTCACGCCCAACTACTACTACGCTTCTACCGCTACCGGCGTGGAGCAGATGGCAAAGGGCGCTTCGCTCGGCATCTGGTTCGACACAGACATAAAGAGCGCCACAGCAGGCCAGTTCGATCCGCTCTTCAAGCTCTTCAAGCAGAACGCCGGCATGGACATCAACTGCGAGGTCGACGACCCCGACAAGGGCGCTCCGCTTGCTTTCGATAAGGCGTGGAACTTCGACCTGCAGCAGGGCAGCCCCGCTCTCTCGGGCGGTGTGACCGACTTTGCGCGCATCTTCCCGAACGGCATCCCGTTCTTCGGCATGAAGAAGGTGAACTTCCTCGACAGCGCCAACGACCAGAACTACTACTTTTCGGCACCACTGCCGCAGCCACGCTTCGGAGCGTGGCTGTAAAGCCGATTATTACTGTCCGGTAAAACTAATCTTTTGTTTCTTTGCAATTCTTGTATATGTCTCATGTTTCCACTACCTTTGCATACCTTTTACACAAAGTAACGAAAAACAAGTATGGATATGAATAATCTGATGAATATGGTGCGTAAGGCGATGGCGGTAGCGGCGTTCCTTACGCTTTCTGTTGCGGCTGACGCGGCGGAAGTAGTGTACAGAATTGTGGAGTATAACAAGCAGACGGCTGAGTTTGAGATAGCGGCTTGCGGAATGGTGCCGCGTAACTCGAGGGTTTACTTCGAGAACGAGTTCGGCGCAACCACCGGCAACCGCTACAACCAGATACCGCGCAACCGCGAGGCGGTGCTCTATCTCGAAGGATGGCAAGGCTGCAAGGTGCGCAGCATCACGTTCTCGATGTGCTCAAACAACAAGAGCGGACAGGTGGGCGTGGCGCTCAACGACGGCGGCACAACGCTTTACGAGTCGGCGCCGGTAGACTTCGCCAGCAGCGAGTGGTTCGGCTCGTGGGTGTCGAAAGACCTCGGTGTGTATGTCGACGTGACGAAGCAGACAGACGCTCCTGCTATTGCCACCGACGACGCAACAATTGTTGTGGCAGGAGGCAGAAGCGAAGGATCGGTGTATCTCGACGCCATCACGATAGATTATGATGAGGATGGCATAGAGCTTGAGTCGCCGCTCGGCTGGCAGTATGAGAAGCTCACGAAGAAGAGTACGCTCAATGCAGGCGACGAGGTGATGATATACCGCAACGGTGCGGCGGCTGCCGACTTCGACGGTATGGACGAGTCGCACTATCTCGACGCCGTTGCCGTGCCGTTAACAGCCGACGTGACGAGCCCAGACGTGCTGCGCTTCAAGCTTGACAAGTCTGCCGATGGGGCTGCTTGGACCTTCACCGACCAGTTCGGTCGTCAGCTTGGCGCAACAGGCAAGCAGCAGCTTGCGTGGGACGAGGGCGCAACCGAGTGGACCGTAGACCTTGGCTACGACGGTGCGACAATAGCTCCCGCCGGCACCGATTACGGCACGCTGCGCTACAGCACGCCCGACAATAATTATGCTCGCTTCAATCTCTACACCTCTAAGTCGCTGCCCCTGCCGTTCCTCTATCTTAAGGGCGAGCAGAAGCAGCCCGAGCAGTCGCGTTCGCTCGTCTTCGCTGAGGAGGAGCAGACCGTCTCTCTCGACGCTGCCCACATCGGTCTGCGCCCAACGTTGCTGCCGAAGACCACAACCGACAAGCGCCTTCGCTGGAGCAGCTCCAACGAGAGTGTTGCAACCGTAGCAGGCGGCTTCGTAACGCTTCTCGGCGTGGGCGAAACAACCATAACTGCCGCTGCTTTCGACGGCGGAGCTGAAGCGACCATACGCCTCGTCGTGACCGAACCGACCGCCGTCAACGGCGTAACGTCTGGCACAAAGATGCAGCGCCCACGCAAGGTGCTCAGCGGCAACAAAGTCGTCATCCAGACTGAGCAGGGACGCTACGGCGTTGATGCGGCGATGTGGTGATGTGTTGAGATGTTGAGGTGTTGAGGTGGTGATGTGGTGAGGTGTTGAGATGTTGAGGTGTTGAGATTTGTAGATCTCTATTGCATAAAAAAACAGCTAAATCTTGAACCGGAAAACTCATTATTCATTGTTTTCTGGTTCAAGATTTAGCTGTTTTTTATCGAATATACTCGATAAAATAGTAGTGTTTTTATCGAATATACTCGATAAAATGATGGTGTTTTTATCGAATATACTCGATAGAATGATGGTGTTATTACGTTTGTGCTTAAATTTCGTCGAATTCACAATCGTGATCTTTGAAGAAGTCGTAATAGATTCTTACGTTGGGCAGGTCTGTCCATTTGCACACAGATACGGGCGAGTTGTCCATATTATATATTTTGGCATAAGGAATAGACAAGAGGAATGGACTGTGGGTTGACATTATGAACTGACAATCGTAGAACCGTGCCATACCAATAATGAATTGCACCAATTCGAGTTGCATCTCTGCCGACAACGAATTCTCAGGCTCGTCTAATAGATACAGACCACCAGGTAGAATGGAGTCGGTAAAGTATTTAAAGCCATTTTCGCCATTTGAATAAGTTCTTTCGTCTACTCCGATGCTTCCCCTTACATATCTTGAGCCTGATTGTTTTCTCTTCTTGCAATAGTCGGTATAGGCTTTCATACTTTGTGGGTCGTCAGCGTTAAACCCACGTGGTCCTTGCCAACCGTACCGATCCATTTCGCTTTTTTCGTTGAAAATCAATTCGCGTTTAAAATTGAGGTTTTCGTTCCTCTCACGAACCTCAATGATGTAGTTAAACACGTCGTCGCTTGTTATTATCTTTGATAAGCGTTTGAGATCTTTTAGTTGTAGGGGGTCATGCACGCTTAATTCGTAATGACATTTCTCGATATATGGGTCGAAGAAATAGGTCTTGTTATAAGCGGTTTTTCTATCCAGTTTTAGTTTCTCGGCAATGATATTTAGCAGTGTGCTTTTTCCTGAACCATTGCTTCCACACAAGATTGTGATGTCAGAGAAGTCTATACGCTCAAATTGTTTGTCGGATGTGAAAAAGTTAAATGGATAGTATGAGTTGTAGCATGTACGGCGAAAGGAGTTTAAGAAGTGTTCTTCTTCGTCTCTTGGGGGCAAATTAAAGCTATTTAAGTATATCATTTTATGTTATTATTGTGTCTGTTAAAACTGGGTATTATTCGCTCCATACACCACGCGAAGGCTTCCGCTGTGCGCTCGGCTTCGGCGCCGAAGTGTCCGCCTTCGTGCCAACGCAGGGTAACGGCGGTGGGGGAGAGCTGCTGGCAGAGCAGGTCGTACTCAGCACGCACGCAGTCGCCGATGCGCTTCATGCGCTGGTTGCGGCAATGCTCCTCGCGGTCGCCGAGGGAGAGGTGGACAGGTGTTGTTGTGGTGATATGTTGAGGTGTTGAGTTTTGAGTGTTGAGTGTTGAGTTTTGCGCTCGGCTTTTGCCGCTTGCCAGAGCAAGAATTGTTGCCTTTGGCGAGAGTATAGGGTGCGCAGCGGCATATTCGCCCCAACCCTTAATCCAGAGCGAAGGCGATGCGGCTGCCACGGCGGCGAAGGCATCGGTGTTGCGCGCAGCCCAAAGAGCGAATTGTCCGCCGAGCGAGTAGCCGCCGATGATGCAGGGCAAAGCGCCGAAGCGCTCGCGGAGCCACGGCAGCAGGGTGTGCTCTATGAAGCGGAGTGTGTCGGGAGCGTGGCTGCCCACCTCGGCGTCGCGCGACACAGCATCGTCAGCCCACGGCATTAGGGCGCGCGCCCACTCAACGCAGTCGAAGAAGACGATGGCGAAGCCCTTGCCGCTCGCCTGTGCAATCAATTCTACTTCGCGCCGCACACCGTCGTTCTTCTCCTCGTGGCGCGCCGACGGCTGTATGAGCAGCACCTGCGGTTCGCTCACGACAAAGAGCTTGCAGGGCGTTTGTATGTTATGGTGTTCTGTAAGGATGGTGCTTTTGCTGGACATAATGGTTGGAGTTTTTATGGATTAGCAAAGTTAATGTTTTTGTTGGATATATGGCTGCTTTTGATGGGTAAAATTAAATGGCTTGTTGGTTGGTTGGTTGATTGGTTGGTTGGTTTGGGTGTTGATTGGTTGATTGGTTGGTTGATTGGTTGGTTGATTGGTTGGTTGATTGGTTGGTTTGGGTGGTGATTGGTTGGTTGATTGCTTGGTTGAGGGCGTGTCAAAACTCCCAATATAAATAACAAAAAACTCGTTGTACGTTCTTGTGTGGATGTACAACGAGTTTTTGTTTTTCTGCAAAAAAGAGCCTTATAAACAATTTATATGGCGTTATATGGGTCAAATAAGCCCTCAAATAAGAGAAAATTCCTCCCTTGGTCATTTTTGCCACCATTTTCTTTATATTAAAGGCAATGGCAAAGAAGGCAAAGTCCATTTTGACCTTGTCTACACCGAAATGGCGAAAACGACGATACGCCATGTTGTATTTAATTTGTCCGAAAACCGCTTCCGGCTCGATGCATCTCCGGCCTCTATGCCTTAAACCTTCCTCAGAGGTGAGCAGCTCACTCGCCTTATGTCTGTAAGCTTCCAGTTTGTGGTTCCGGTCAATCACACTTTTATCCCCGGATGCATCGAAACACAGACAGCGTAGCGGACATCCCTTGCAGTTCTGTGCTGTGTATGTTGCCCTATTGGAGACGTATCCACTCGCACTTTTCTTGTGGCTGGTTCCGGTGCGTGTCATGTGTTGTCCCATCGGACAGACGCAATAGTCTTCGTCCTTGTTGTAATAGAAGTTTTCAGAGCGGAACGGATCCGGTACATACTGCGGACGGTGCTCTATATGGAAGCGGTTGTATTTCACATAGGCAGCGGTGCCGTTCAGCTCCATAAACTCGTAATTCTCCTCTGAGCCATAACCGGAGTCTGCCACTTCCGTTGACGCAAAGTGTCCGTAACGCTCACGGAACGACTCCATGAAAGGGATGTAGGTAAGGGTGTCTGTAGGGTTGGGGAACAGTGCAAAGTTGGTGATGAACTGGTTCTCGGTAGCGATCTGCAGATTGTATCCGGGTTTTGTCAGGCCTTCGTTCATTGCATCCTCTTTAAGGTGCATGAAAGTGGCGTCCTTGTCGGTCTTCGAATAGGAATTGCGATCGCCGAGATTTTCAAGATGCCGGTCGTATTCACCGAGCTTACCGCTACGCTCCTTGAGTTCCTTGGCTATCTTGCGCCGCTTCTTCTTTTCCTCCTTGTCCAGTTGTGGATCAGAGAGCGAGGCGTTGACTTTGTCAGAAATCTCCGCAAGCAGTGACGGAGTGACTTCCAGTGTTTCGTCCTGCCTGGCGTTGTCTTGTGCTATGCAGTCGTCAACCTGGGCAAGCAGCGCCTTTACCTTCTCAATCAGTCTGGCACGGTTACGCTCTACCGTCTTGCGCCAGACAAACGTATACTTGTTTGCCTTCGACTCTATCTTCGTGCCGTCCACGTACTCCACGTCGAGACTAACGAATCCCTTATCCGCAAGAACGAGCACAAGCTGCGTGAATATGTTGTTGATCTCGTCCTTCAGACGGTTGCGGAAACGGTTGATCGTTATGAAGTCAGGCTTTTCATACCCTGCCAGCCAGATGAAATGTATGTCACGCAGGAGCAATTGCTCTATGCGGCGACATGAATAGATATTGTTCATATAGGCATAGATGATGACCTTGAGCATCATGCGTGGATGGTACGGACACCTGCCCATACCGTTGTATAATTTGTTTACTGAACTCATGTCAAGATGGTCCACAATGCTGGAAACGATGCGTACGGGGTCGTTTTCCGCAATATTTTCATCGATTCGTTGCGGAAAAAGAACCATTTGGTTGGTGGTATAAGAACGAAAGTGTAACTTTGCCATAGTTAATTTTTTTCTATGGTCTAAAGTTACAACAAATTTTAGACATAGCAAAGCCCTGGCTTGTGAAAGTCAGGGCTTTGTGATTTTTTTAATAATAAGGGAGTTTTGACTTTACCCTCCCCTATGAGGGCAGCGGACGGAATCTGATCGGGCAGCGGACGGAATCTGATCGGGCGGCGGACGGAATCTGATCGGGTGGCGGACGGAATCTGATCGGACGGCGGACGCGCAACGATGACAAAAGCATAGGGTGAAGAGCAACAAACTGCGCCTGTATCTGCAACAAACTACGCCTGCGTATATAATAAAATGTGGAAATGTACGTTATTAATAGACGTTAAGTACTTTTGAGGCTTAATGCAGACAACAAAACAACGAATAAAACGTACTGAAAAATGATTGATTATATTAAGGGCGAACTGGCGGAACTCACTCCGGCGCAGGCAGTTGTTGAGGCTTACGGCGTGGGTTACGCTCTGAATATCTCGCTGAACACATACGAGGCGATACAGGGCAAGGAGAACGTGAAACTGTTTGTGCACGAGGCGCTTGTCACTGGCGGACGCGACGACAGCTACACTTTCTACGGCTTCGCTTCTAAGCAGGAACGCGACCTCTACCGACTGCTCATCACCGTCTCGGGTGTGGGAGCCAACACGGCGCGCATGATTCTCTCGTCGGCATCGCCCTCGGAGCTGTGCAACGCTATCTCCACGAGCAACGAGCGCGTGCTGAAGAGCGTGAAGGGCATCGGACTGAAGACCGCACAGCGCATCATCGTCGACCTGAAGGACAAGATTCTCTCGCTGGGCATAGCGCAGGAGGTGGCGGCAGGAACCGCTACGGACAGCACTATTCCCGTCGACGTGCGCGACGAGGCGGTGGCTGCACTCACCATGCTCGGCTTCTCGCCCGCACCTACGGCGAAGGTGGTTACGGCGATTCTCACCGACGACGCCACGCTGCCCGTTGAGCAGGTGGTGAAGCTGGCGCTGAAGCAGATTAAGTAGACAAGTAAATAAGCTGATTTTGAATTTAACTAATATCATATACCGATTTTTAAAGCGTAGGCTGCAGGCGATTCGTTCGCTCGGCACTGCCCGCGCGTTTGTCGTCGTAATGGTTATGGCGGCACTGGCGTCGTATGCCATCACGCAGACGCCGCAGAACCCGCAGCGCAAGCTCTCGGTGCGCAAGACGCGCGACGCGGCTCCGCAACGTAACGGCTCCGCTGGGCGCATCGACTCGCTCGTCGTGAAGGCGCAGCCCAAGCTCGAGAACGAGGACTCGATACCCGACTCGCTGCTGCATCCGCGCTGGAAGATACAGCGCACGCTGCCCATCACGCTCGACGACCTCGACCAGAACGCCGCCGACCTGAAGCGTCCCGACAACCTGAAGCAGGACGTGGTGTACAACGACTCGCTCGACCGATACATCATCGGTTCGAAGATATCCGACTCGTACATCAACGCCCCGTTCATGATGACGCAGGACGAGTATCGCAAGTGGAGCGAGCGCCGAATGATGAACCAGTTCTTCCGCAAGAAGAACGACGAGATATACCAGGCTAAGGGCAAGGAGAAGTTCGACTTCACCGACATGCACTTCGACCTCGGTCCGGCTGAGAAGATATTCGGCCCTGGCGGTGTGCGCATCAAGACGCAGGGAACAGCCGAGCTGAAGTTCGGTGCCACGATGAAGAGCATCGATAACCCGTCGCTGCCCGTGCGCAACCGCAAGACCACCACGATGGACTTCGACGAGAAGATAAACGTGAGTCTTAACGGACGCGTGGGCGACAAGGTGAACATGAACCTCAACTACAACACCGACGCTACGTTCGACTTCGACGCGCAGAGCCTCAAGCTGAAGTACGACGGCAAGGAAGACGAGATAGTGAAGCTCATCGAGGCTGGCAACGTGTCGTTCCCCTCCAACTCGTCGCTCGTACGCGGAGCATCTTCGCTCTTCGGTCTGCGCACCGACCTGCAGTTCGGCAAGCTCAAGCTGCAGCTCGTAGCCTCGCAGAAGAAGTCGTCGTCGAAATCGGTGTCGTCGAAGGGCGGCAAGCAGTTCACGCCGTTCGAGATAGACGCCGCCAACTACGAGGAGAACCGCCACTTCTTCCTCGCGCAATACTTCCACGACCGCTACGACGAGTCGATGCGCTCGCTGCCCAACCTCACGTCGGGCGTGACGATCAACCGCGTGGAGGTGTGGGTGACGAACAAGTCGGGCAACACATCCAACACCCGTAACATCATCGCCCTCACCGACTTGGGCGAGAACAACCGCGTGTCTAACAGCCTCTGGAACGTGACAGGACAGCCCGTGCCTGCCAACGCCGCCAACTCGGAGTATGCAGCCATGACATCGCAGTACGCCGCCGCACGCGACATCGATCAGACATCGACCGTGCTCGACGGAATACCCGGCTTCGTGGGCGGAGCCGACTACGAGAAGCTGGAGCGTGCGCGCCTGCTCAACTCGTCGGAGTACACCGTGAACAAGGCGCTGGGCTACGTCTCGCTGAAGACATCGCTGCAGACCGACCAGGTGCTCGCCGTGGCTTACGAGTACACATACGGTGGCGTAACGTATCAGGTGGGCGAGTTTGCGTCGGACATCACCGACTCTAACAAGGCGCTCTACGTGAAGGCGCTGAAGAACACCAGCAACAATCCGCATCAGGGCAACTGGGGCCTCATGATGAAGAACGTCTACTACCTCGCCTCGTCGGTGGAGAAGGAGAAGTTCCGCTTGGATGTGAAGTTCCAGAGCGACACCGCCGGTGTCTACCTCACATACATACCCGAGCCGCAGGTGAAGAACCAGACACTTATAAAGTTCCTCGGAGCCGACCGACTCGACAATAACAACAAGGCGCATCCCAACGGCTACTTCGACTACGTGGAGGGCTACACCGTTACGAACGGTCGAGTGTTCTTCCCCGTTGCCGAACCGTTCGGCAGCTATATGTACGAGACGCTTCTGAAGAACGGCGTGGCGGCAGACAAGGCTGAGAAGTACGCCTTCACCGAGCTGTACGACTCTACGAAGACCGTGGCGAAGCAGATAGCCGAGAAGGACAAGTATGTGCTCATGGGACAGTTCCGCGGCACATCGGCTAACGTAATCTCGCTCGGCGCATACAACATTCCGCAAGGCTCGGTGGTAGTTACGGCAGGCGGCGTCACGCTCGCCGAAGGCACCGACTACTCGGTCGACTACTCGGGTGGCGAGGTGACCATCCTCAACCAGAGCATCATCGACGCCGGCACCGCCGTGAACGTGTCGCTCGAAAGCAATACCGACTACGGACAGGAGCGCAAGACGATGTTCGGTATGAACTGGGAGTACGACTTCTCGAAGGACTTCCAGCTCTCGGGTACGTTCCAGCACCTCTCCGAACAGGCGCTCACCAACAAGGTGAACATGGGATCGGAGCCGCTCAGCAACACTATCTGGGGCTTGAACATCAACTGGAAGAAGCAGAGCCAGTGGCTCACGAACATGCTCGATAAGCTGCCCTTCCTGCATCTCACACAACCGTCGAGCATCTCGTTCTCGGGCGAGTTCGCGCAACTCATAGCCGGACAGAGCAGCGGCACGCAGGACAACGCCTCGTACATCGACGACTTCGAGAACACCAAGAACACTATCGACGTGTCTACACCTACGTCGTGGATAATCTCGTCGGTGCCGTCGATGTTCCCCGAGTCGGGCGACAAGTCTACGCTGCGCTCGGGCTTCAACCGCTCGCGCCTGGCGTGGTACACCATCGACCCGCTCTTCACACGCCGCTCTTCGTCGCTCACTCCGAGCCACATCAAGAGCGATCTCGACCAGCTGTCTAACCATTACGTTCGCGAGTTCTACGTGAGCGAGCTGTTCCCCAACCGCGACCAGAGCGCATACAACGGCAACTCGTCGATGCTCAACATCCTGAACCTCGCTTACTATCCGAACGAGCGCGGTCCGTACAACTTCGACCCCGACCTCAACCCCGACGGCACACTCAACAATCCGCAGAAACGCTGGGGCGGCATGATGCGAAAGCTCGACACCAACGACTTCGAGGCGGCTAACATCGAGTACATCGAGTTCTGGATGCTCGACCCATTCATCTACACACGCGAGCAGGGCGTGGCAGCCGACTACGGCGGCGACTTCTACATCAACCTCGGCGAGATGAGCGAGGATATTCTGCGCGACGGCAAGAAGTTCTACGAGAGCGGCATGCCCGTAGACGGCTCGCAGAACTTCACCACTACGCAGTGGGGTAAGGTGCCCAATCAGGCTACCGTAGTGTACGCCTTCGCTACGTCGAAGGGTTCGCGTGCGCTGCAGGACGTTGGCTTCAACGGACTCAACGACGAGGAGGAGCAGAAGTGGGAGAGCTATCAGGACTTCCTCAGAGAGGTGCAGGGCAAGGTGAATCCTGCCGTGTGGGATTCTATCTGGGCTGACCCCGCAGGCGACAACTACCACTACTTCCGCGGTTCCGACTACGACAAGATGAAGGCGCCTATCCTGCGCCGCTACAAGTACATAAACAACCCGCAGGGCAACTCGCCCGACAACGACTCGCGCACCGAGAGCTACGACACATCGTACAAGTCGACACCTGACGTGGAGGACATCAACCAGGACTACACGCTCAACGAGTACGAGAAGTTCTTCCAGTATCGCGTGTCTATCCGCCCCGAAGACCTCGAGGTAGGCAAGAACTACATCGTAGACAAGCGCGAGGACACCCACCAGCTGCGCAACAACAAGACAGAGACGGTCAACTGG
This sequence comes from Leyella stercorea, assembly GCF_019052365.1. Taxonomy (GTDB): domain Bacteria; phylum Bacteroidota; class Bacteroidia; order Bacteroidales; family Bacteroidaceae; genus Prevotella. The sequence continues at coordinate 9,425 of NZ_JAHQUY010000019.1, read as the reverse complement.
TACCAGTTCCGCATCCCGTTGCGCGACTACGAGAAGAAGTTCGGCGCTATCAACGACTTCACCTCCATGCGCTTCATGCGTATGTTCCTCACCGGATTCAAGCATCCTATCGTGCTGCGCTTCGGAACGCTCGACCTCGTGCGTGGTGAGTGGCGCGTCTACGAGCAGAACCTCGACAACTCGGCTTCCACTTCGGGCAAGCTCGTGGTGAGTGCCGTGAACATCGAGGAGAATAACGACAAGCAGCCGGTCAACTATATCCTGCCGCCGGGCATCAAGCGCGGACAAGACCCCACGCAGCCACAGCTCGTGGAGAACAACGAGCAGGCACTCTCGATGAGCGTCACCACGCTCGGCACCGGCGAGGCGAAGGCGGTGTACAAGAACACAACGCTCGACCTCAGACAGTACAAGCGTCTGCAGATGTTCGTTCACGCCAACGCTTTCCAGCCCAACCAGACGAATCTTGAGGACGGACAGCTGTCGGTGTTCATACGTCTCGGCTCCGACTACAAGAGCAACTTCTACGAGTACGAGATTCCGCTGAAGCTCACCGAGCCCGGCAAGTACGGACGCTTCTCGGCTGCCGACGCCCGCGCCGTATGGCCCGAGGAGAACATGCTCGACATCGCCCTCTCCAAGCTCACCGGCTTGAAGAAGGAGCGCAACAAAGCCAAGGCGAACGGACAGGCTTCGTACAACCGACTCTATTCGGCGTACGACCCCGACCAACCTAAGAACCGCATCTCGGTGATGGGTAATCCTACGCTCGGAGAGGTGAAGACTATGGTCATCGGTGTGCGCAACAACTCGGGTGAAGTGAAGAGTGGTGAGGTCTGGGTGAATGAGCTTCGACTGAAGGAGTTCAACAACTCGGGCGGTTGGGCTGCACAGGGCACGCTCAATCTGCAGCTCTCCGACCTCGGCACCGTCAACGTGCAGGGCAAGTACACCTCTGCCGGCTTCGGCGGACTGGAGGAAGGCGTGGCTCAGCGTTCTACCGACAACTACTCCAACTACACCGTGACGGCTAATGTGGAGCTTGGCAAGTTCTTCCACGACAAGGCGAAGGTTACGGCGCCGCTCTACTACTCGGTTACTAAGGAGAAGACATCGCCCAAATACAATCCGCTCGATACGGATATGGAGCTCGACGACGCTCTCGAAGCTGCTGGCTCTAAGCACGAGCGCGATTCGATAGAAAGCATCGCCGTGACAAAGGTTACGCAGACCAACTTCTCGCTGTCGAACGTGCGTGTCGGCATACAGAACAAGCGCCACCCGATGCCGTACGACCCAGCCAACTTCTCGTTCTCGTACAGTCACAGCCACAGCTACACCACCGGCGAGACTACTATCTACGAACGCGAGGACAACTGGCGCGGTGCGTTCAGCTATTCGTGGTCGCCTATATACAAGGCTTGGGAGCCGTTCAAGAAGGTGAAGAGCCGTTCGAAGTGGCTCGATTTCCCGAAGAAGTTCGGACTGAACTGGCTGCCGCAGAACGTGGCGTTCAACACCGACATCACGCGCAACTACTATGAGTTGCAGGAGCGCGACATGGAGTCGACCGAGAACCAGAAGCTGCCGCTCACGTTCTCGTCACAGTTCTTGTGGAACCGCGAGTTCAACCTGCGCTGGGACCTCACGAAGAACCTGCACATGAACTTCCAGAGCGCCACGAACGCAGAGATTGAGGAGCCTTACACACCCGTAAACAAGGACCTCTATCCCGATAGTTACACGGCTTGGAAGGACTCTGTGTGGACATCCATCAAGCATCTGGGCAGACCGTTGAAGTACAACCAGTCGTTCCTGGCGTCGTACAAGCTGCCTATTAATCTCATTCCGGTGTTCGACTGGATAACAGCAGACGGATCGTACAACGCTACGTACAACTGGATGCGCGGTTCTGACCTCGAAGACGGCACTTCGCTTGGCAACACAATCGCCAACAACCGCCAGATAAACATCAACGGACAGTTCAACATGGAGAAACTCTACAACCATGTGCCGTTCCTGAAGAAGACCAACGACCGTTTCAAGAAGGACAACTCTGCCGCAAACCGCCGCAAGGCGGAGGAGGCAAGGAAGAAGAAACGCGAGGAGGCGAAGAAGAAGCGCGAGGCTGAAGCCAAAGAGAAGGGTGCAGCCGACGGCAATCAGAAGACGAAGAAGAAGCCGCCGTTCGCAAACGACTCCAACCCGCGCGACTTGCTGGCAAAGAAGAAAAAGGGCTTCGAGAAAGAGATAACGCTCATGCCCGACACCACTATCAAGGTGAACCACGGCAAGCGCACGAAGCGCATCATAGTAAGCGGACGTACGGAGGCAGGCAGAGTGTTCGAACTGAAGTACAAGCGTGTTGATGACAACAACATCCTTATATTAAATAAGGTGGACTCGGCAACAAAGATAAAGGTTTCGGTGATAGCAAAGGAACCGCTTGAGAACCAGAAGTGGTACCGTGCGGCGCAGAGCGTGGCTCGTGTGCTGATGATGGTGCGCAACGTGAGTCTGAGCTACCGCAACCAGTACGCCATGTCGATACCGGGCTTCAAGCCGATGGTAGGCAACATGTTCGGACAGGGTTCGGGCTACGGACCGCTGTCGCCGGGCTTGGACTTTGCGTTCGGCTTCGTGGGCGACTCGTATGTAGACAAGGCTCGCGAGAACGGATGGCTGATGGTGGCCGACTCGCTCGCTACGCCGGCTACGACTAACCTGACCGAAGACTTGCAGTTGAGGGCTACGCTCGAGCCCGTGCGCAATCTGAAGATAGACCTTACGGCGTCGCGCGCCAAGACAACGGCACGCCAGGTGCAGTACATGTACGCTGGCAACCCGACCACACAGAGCGGAACGTTCACCATGACAACGCTCTCGCTGCGCAGCGCGTTCGAGGGTTCGGGCAGCGCGAAGAACGGCTACAAGTCGGCATCGTTCGAGCGCTTCTGCAACTCGCTCGAAGGCTTCCGCAAGCGCGTCGAGGCACAGTATGCCGGTGCGGTATATCCTGCCGGATCGCAGCTTGCAGGCAAGAAATTCGACGCGGCTAACGGCGGCGTCAACAAGTACAGCTCAGACGTGATGGTGCCTGCGTTCCTTGCAGCCTACACCAACATGGGCACGCAGATGTCGATATTCCCGACGCTTGCTCACCTGCTGCCCAACTGGACTATCAAGTACAGCGGACTGTCGAAACTGCCGTGGTTCCGCGACGTGTTCAAGAGCGTCAACATCAACCACGCATACAAGAGCGTATACGCCGTAGGCTCCTACTCGTCGTACAGCACGTTCATGGAGTATATGGGCGGACTCGGCTTCATCACCGACGCTACCACTGGCATGCCTACGCCGAACTCTATGTACAACGTGTCGACGGTGAGCATCAACGAGTCGTTCTCGCCGCTGCTTGGCATCGACGTCACGCTGAATAACAACCTCACCGTTAAGGCGGAGTATCGCAAGACGCGCGTGCTGAGTCTGAGCATGACTTCGGTGCAGGTGAACGAGTCGTCGTCTAACGACTGGGTGATTGGCGCCGGCTACACCATTAACAACTTCAACCTCTTCGGAGGCGGCGGCAGCAACAAGCACCGCAAGGTGAAGTCGAAGCGCAACAGCGCAAGCAACAACTCGTCGCCGAGCCGCACACGCTCCTCAAACGGTGTAAACAACGACCTGAAGCTACGTCTCGACCTGAGTCTGCGCAAGCAGGCGTCGATAAGCCGTGACATAGCCACGATGACTTCGTCGGCTAACAGCGGCAACACGGCGTTCAAGCTCGCCTTCTCTGCCGACTACACCGTGTCGCGACTGCTCACCATGAGCTTCTACTACGACCGACAGACCAACACTCCGCTGCTCTCGTCGAGCTCGTATCCGACAACAACGCAGGACTTCGGACTGAGCATGAAGTTCTCATTGACAAGATAGTGTAAAAGTTGAGAGTTGAAAATTTTCAACTCTCAATTTTAATTTATATCTTTGCAGAAGATAGGCTGCACCTCAGCATAACATTCAAGCAAGCTTGATGTTCTGCCTTCGGTTTGCACTATCTTTGCCCACATCATAACGAATATTACATTATAATATATAGCGATGAAAGATTTTAAGGACATAAAGATTGCTGTAGCCGGCACAGGCTATGTCGGACTGAGTATAGCAACACTCCTTTCGCAGCACCACCATGTGACAGCCGTAGACGTGATACCCGAGAAGGTAGAGAAACTGAACAACCGCATATCTCCTATACAGGACGAATATATAGAGAAGTATCTGGCAGAGAAACCGCTGAACATTGTAGCCACTCTCGACGGCAAGGCAGCGTATAAGGATGCCGACTTCGTGGTGATAGCCGCTCCTACCAACTACGACCCCGTGAAGAACTACTTCGACACGACGCACGTAGAGGAGGTTATCGACCTCGTGCTTGAGGTGAACCCCGACGCCGTTATGGTCATCAAGAGCACCATCCCCGTGGGCTACACACGCAGCCTCTACCTTAAATACGCTAAGAAGGGCGTAAAGCAGTTCAACCTGCTCTTCTCGCCCGAGTTCCTGCGCGAGAGTAAGGCTCTCTACGACAATCTCTACCCGAGCCGCATCATCGTGGGCTACCCGAAGCTGATTGACGGCGAGAGCTACGAAGAGGAGAACGAAGCAATCCGTACCGTCACCGACGTGGAGCGCATGAAGGAGGCTGCAAAGACCTTCGCCGCATTGCTGCAGGAAGGCGCTCTGAAGGAGAACATCGACACGCTCTTCATGGGTATGAAGGAGGCTGAGGCGGTGAAGCTCTTCGCCAACACTTATCTGGCGCTGCGCGTGAGCTACTTCAACGAGCTCGACACATACGCCGAGATGAAGGGTCTCGACACAAAGGCAATCATCGACGGCGTAGGTCTCGACCCGCGCATCGGCACCCACTATAACAACCCGTCGTTCGGCTACGGCGGCTACTGCCTGCCGAAGGACACCAAGCAGCTGCTCGCCAACTATGCTGACGTGCCCGAAAACCTCATCGAGGCCATCGTAGAGAGCAACCGCACACGCAAGGACTACATCGCTGACGCCGTTCTGCGTAAGGCTGGCTGGTACAGCTACAGCGAGAACAACCAGTACGGCGCAGAGGTGAACGCATGTGTCATCGGCGTTTACCGACTCACCATGAAGTCGAACTCCGACAACTTCCGCCAGTCGGCTATCCAGGGCATCATGAAGCGCATCAAGGCGAAGGGCGCACAGGTGATAATCTACGAGCCGACACTCGAAGACGGCACAACGTTCTTCGGCAGCCGCGTGGTGAACGACCTCGAAGCCTTCAAGGCACAGAGCCATGCCATCATCGCCAACCGCTACGACGCTTGCCTCGACGACGTTGCCGAGAAGGTATACACACGCGACATCTTCCGCCGCGACTAACACTTCTGTTCTGCGACGCCGTGCGTAGAACGAATGTATAAACGAAATAGGAAAATCCCTACCTGCGAATATGGTTTTTCACTTGCAGGTAGGGATTTTTTTGTATAATTTTGCAAGTGAAAGTTAGACGTAATGCCGTCCTACTTCACAAACAAAAAGTGAAACAATAAAAACTCGAATATTATGAAACGATTAAGTACTTACCTCACACTCCTGGTTATGGCAGCATTGCCGTTCACCTTCACCAGTTGCGAAGAAGACTGGTACGACGGTTACGACTGGTTCGACAAGCCTTACTACGACGCTTCCGACTATGCTCTTGACCTTGCGCAGACGCTCAGCGGCACATGGGAGGGAACAATCATCAACGAATACTACAACGAGGACGGCGAGCGCGAGCAGACCAAGTGCGACGCCGACTTCACCTTCGTACAGTACCGCTCCGATGCCATCAACGGCACGGGCTACGAGACCGACTACGACGGTCAGGGCAACCAGCAGACGCTGCGCTTCAAGTGGTATGTGGACTATCGCACGGGCAATGTGAACATCGAATACGTGAGCAGCGGCTACCGCTTCCTGCTCGATTCCAAAGGCAACAGCAAGTACTCTGGCTTCTCGCTCGACAACAACTACTTCGACGGCGTGATGGAGGGTGTGAACAACGACGAGTTCATCTTCTTCAGTCTCAACCGCGTCAGCGGATACAACGCTCCGCTTAAGACCAAGGCTGCAGACGGAGCTGCAAAGACAGTACGCTTCGGCAAGGGCGAGAGAAAGCAGCTCTCCGACAGCGATGTGCCGGTGATGCTGCGCAGAAGATAAACGTGTTGTTGAAAAAATCAACCATATCTTCCAGTTTCGCCGTAACTCTCACATTATAAGCATAATAAAGGCTGGGAGATTTCGCTTTTTGAGGCGAATCTCCCAGCCTTTCTTCCAGCCACAATTAGCTATCTTCCAGCTGCAATAAGGTTTCTTCTATCCTTATTCGTCTTATTCTTATCCTTCTTTACATTCTGTTCTTCTGACTGTCTCCTGCACCCGTACCCTTATACTTGCTTCTCGTAGTATTGAACTTGTAGCGGACTGTCAATGATATTTTGCTTGTCGAGAACTCATCGAAGATAGTTTCTTTCAGCTTTCCGTATTTTCCAATGATATGACTGTCGTTTGTGCCGAACACATCGTTGACATAAAGTTGCAGAGTCAGGCAGTCTTTCATGAAACCTTTGTATATAGACAGGTTGGTATTGAACATCGGTTTGTAGATATAATGGTTCTCCTCATATCCCTTTGTAATATAAGTCATCATAACGGAGAACATCGCCCATTTCGTATCGAAGGTGTTGTTGAATCGGAACATCGCCACCGGCTTGTTCAGATAGCGTCCGTCTCTTGTCTCCAACTCGAACCATTGCTTCTCGACCATTGCTGACAGCATAGGATGCCAGATGCCGAAGGTGGGCTGCAGGTTGAGCGTTGAAGTCACATTATTGTACGATTTGCCGTTTATCATCCTCATCAATCCGATGGTGGCATTGTCCTTGTACATCTCTACTGTCTGATAAATGGGGTCGGATACATGCTCATAAGTCAGGTTGAAAGTCAGCCATTTGTAGGCAAGGTCGTAACTTGTATTTCTTGAAATCTCTGAGACAAGAAACGGGTTACCGGTCTCGTATGTATAGTGATTGCTATACTGCACGCCGCTTCTTAATACCCAGTAGTTAGGTCGGTTGATGTCGGCTGCATAGCTCAGCTGCATCTGTACATTGCCGATTGGCATCGAAAGGCTGAGAGACGGAAACCACTCGCCATAAGTCTTGCTTTGCTCCGCCATATACTTACCATTGTCATAATATTTGAAGTCCACATTCTCGTATCTCAAACCCGCTTCCATATTCAGCTTGCCGAAGTCGCGATTATAGGCGACGAACGCAGAAGCCATGCCTTCCTTTATGCGGTCTATTACATTGTCGGCAAGAGTGTTCGGGATTATGGCGTAGTTGGTATTGCGGTTTGTGAACGAATACTCGCCTCCTACCGACAAATCACCACCAAAAAGCGGATAAGAGAGCACCATTTTGGAAGCAATCAATCGGTTGTACTTTGAAGTGGTACTGTTTACAAGTTGGTTTTGTATTTCCGAGTTTACCTCCTGATAATGCTCATCTATATTGTTTTTATTATTTCCTTTAGACCAAAACCAGTCGGTATTGAAGTCAATACCCAATTTACCAACTTTACCTACATAATAAACATTACTTGACCAGTTGCTATTCTGCCCAAACTCCGATCTGATAGAAGTGTTGGTCTCCGTCAATACTTCATCTCTCAGCACAGAGCCTTCCGTCTTTCCGTCTGTTTGCAGTTTAGGATTGCGCAAGAAACTAATGCTTGCTCCCAACGAATTATTGTTGTCAAACTGATAACTGGCATTCAAGCGAGAACTAAAAGTCTCGGTTTTGTTCTTCCAACGAGTTCTATCCTGCTGGTTCCATGTCTTGTCGAGATAAGTCATTTGTTGCAAGTCCTTTTCGTCTGGCGACGATTGTTTTGAGCCATAGGCGTAAGCGCCAAGCTCCAATCCGTTTCTGCGATAGTACAAATTCAGACGGGCATATCCTCCCGCGTTCTTTTTCTCGTCGTACGATCCTTCCGTCGTAGCGTCAAATCCGAAACCGTCGCCCAGTATCTTCTTTGTGGTGATACGTATAACAGCTTTCGTGCTTGCAGCATAACGAGCGCCAGGGTTAGCGATTACCTCCACCGACTTGATGTTGTCCGAACTCAAACGGTCGAGTTCACTTCTGTCTCTCATCTGTCGTCCGTTGATATAGATGATAGGCTCGCCACGACCAAACACCTTGATATTGCCGTTTTGTGCAGACACGTTAGGTATGCGGTCGAGCAGATGCTCCATTGTTCCTGCCTTTTCAAGTATAGACCCAGCAACGGTTGTTGTCATACCGCCATTCTTAAGTATGGTCTTAGGCAGCAACGACTTCACCACCACTTCTCCAAGCACCTTGCTGTCTGCCACCATCTTTATCACACCGGCATTCTCGCCTGTACAATCCTTCCATGCAGTCTTGTATCCTACAGATGTAACCTTTATTATTCCATTGTTGCAAGCCGAATCGATGGCAAAATGTCCATCCTCACCGCTTACAACACCTTTCACGAAAGCAGAATCCTGTCTGTTCAAAAGCACTACATTGGCAAATGCCAAAGGTTCGCCCTTCTCATTAACAATCTTTCCCTTTATATCCTGTGCCATCATCGGTGTGATAGCCGAAAAGCATAGAAACGTTATAAGCGTTCTCTTATTCATAGTTTCTATTTTCTATTTAGCTGGGCAAAGGTAATAAAAAATAATAAAAACGAAAGAAAATGCTGTAAAAACTTGGAATGTAAAAAACAATATCGTATATTTGTAATAAAATGAAAAGATTATGACAACAACAAACGATTATATTACCATTCTTCGCAAATACCTAAGTACCAAAGCAGATGCTTATGGAATTACAAAGATAGGAATCTTTGGATCTGTAGCGAGAAACGAACAGACCGAAGATAGCGATGTCGATGTTTGTGTTGAAATGAAAAAGCCAGACTTATTTACAATGGTTCATATCAAAGAAGAACTGCAAGAACTCTTTGGTAAGCCAGTAGATATAGTACGACTTCGCAATAATATGAATCCTATGCTTTTGAAGCAAATTAAAAGAGATGGAATATATGCATGACGAAGAACTCTTATATTATTCGCTCAAACGAATAGCTTCTACTATTGAAAGAATCATTGATAACTCTAAAGCCATTGATGATTCACAATATTATTTGCTTTCACCAACTGGCATGGAACGTCTTGAAAGTACATGTATGTTGCTTCTTGCAATAGGGGAAAGTATTAAAGGGATTGATAAAATGACACAAAAGCAACTTCTTTTCAATTACCCAGCACACCCAGTATACCTAGTACCCCTAGCACA
>NZ_JAHQUY010000141.1 GCF_019052365.1 Leyella stercorea | reverse complement strand
ACATGGGCACTCTGCTACATCATCAATGGCGATGCAAGCGGACTGACAGACGAGGAAATCCGTATGGTGGACGAAGCCATACGCAAGAACAATATTGAGATAGTAAGTCCAAGATACAACGAGGACATGTGCACAGAACCTTACTTCAGCCGTTATCCGTTTTTCGGACTGCCTACAGAAGTTGAGGACTGCGACATCATCTATCATGAGTAACAACCCTTTTAACAACATCAGATATGAACACTACAGAATATTTCAAGAGAACCATACAAGCCTATTTGGAGGAGCGTGCAATGGAGGACGAACTCTTTGCAGCCAAGTATGACAACCCCGACAAGAACATAGACGATTGCGTCACCTATATCCTTAATTGGGTACAGAAGAGCGGTTGCAACGGCCTTTGCGATGACGAGATATATGGACAAGCCATCCACTACTACGAGGAGAAGGACATCGAGGTAGGAAAACCATTGAACTGCCAAGTGTCTGTCAACCACCACATCAAACTCACAGAGGAGGAGAAGGCACAGGCAAGACAGGAAGCCATCCGCCAATATCAGCAAGAGCAGATGAACAAGATGCGTAACAGAGATACCGCCAAGCGCACCTCACAGAGAACGGAAACAGAAGTACACCAACCATCATTATTCGACACGTTATGAAACCAAGAACGAAATATCAGAAGCAAGTCGTAACCTCAAACAAGGGGTTACAACCTATCAAGGGAGCGCAAATGCAATGGGCATTCCGTGAATGTCTTGACCACTATGCCTTTCAGTTGAAGCACGGACAGACCACCTGCATGGACTGCGGACACACTTGGACTACGGACGAGTATGCGGACAAATGTGTCTGCCCGAAGTGTAAGGCAAAGTTGGAAGTGCAGCGCACCAAGCGACAGAAGGCAATGTCTTCTACCTATTTCAGCGTACTCACCGAGCGTAAGGGACTGCAACTTATGCGAGCATATCAGATGAAAGCCTATTACCGCAAGGGACAAAAGGCAGAAATCAATTGTTGGGAGGTGGCACGATATTGGATGAACGAAAAAGGCAAGGTGGAGGTTATGGCACGCAAGCGCACAATGGGTATCTATATGGACACGTTCTGCTACGACTCCGACATTGAACTGCGCAGGGACAACACCACCTATCAGCATATTGCTTCATTTCCGGTATGCCCCGATATGAAAGTCATTCCTCAGATATGGCGCAACGGCTTTGACGGAGCGTTTCACGGCATCGAACCGCTTACATTGTTCAAGGCGATGCTGACAGACCACCGCATCGAAACGATGATGAAACAATGTCGTTACGGACACGTCCGCCACTTCATAGACCATCCACGGCACTTGGAAACTTGTTGGAATGCCTACAAGATAGCCAACCGCAACCATTACCTTATTACAGACATCGGCAAATGGGCGGACTACATCTGTATGTTGGTAGAAATGGGCAAGGACATAAGAAGTCCACATTACATTTGCCCCGACAACCTTGAAGCCGAGCACGACAGAATATCCGAGAAAATCAGAGTAAAGAAAGAAAAGGAGCGTACCGAGGAGGAGATACGCAAGGCATTGAAGAACGAGGACAAGTTCAAGGAAATGAAGAGCCGTTTCTTCGGTTTGATGTTCACGGACGGCAATATCGTGGTGAGAATGCTTGAAAGCGTCAGGGAGCACGTTCTTGAGGGCAAGGCGATGCACCATTGTGTAGGCAGCGGAACAAGCTACTCGCTCAATCCCGACTGCATCATCTTCTCTGCAAGAATAGCCGAACAAAGAGTTGAAACAGTGGAGTTTTCACTCGAACAGATGAAAGTCGTACAATGCCACGGACTACAGAACAAGGACACCGAGCACCATGCCGACATCATCAACTTGGTGAACAGCAATGCAAGACTTATAGAGCAGCGTATGGTTGCAACGACATAACACCACATTATTATAATTTAGGCGGAGCGATGAAAATTCGTTCCGCCACTTTCTTCATGAGCCGAGGAGCGGAAAGAAAGTGGCAAAGAACCGTTTTTTCCTTATCTGCGATGCTTGCAGAATAACAAAGGACAGCCCAAATCAAAAGGACTGTCCTTTA
>NZ_JAHQUY010000140.1 GCF_019052365.1 Leyella stercorea | reverse complement strand
GCTTTCCATTGATATGCCCGAAGTAACCATGTTTACTCCGAATGTATGTCTTGCAACATGTGCGGTAAGGTTCTCATTGATACCCAAAGCCACACCGAGTGAATGAAATTCAAACCACATGGAATCACGTGAAGAAAGAGGAAAAACAGGTTTGCTATCATCCGCTGTATTGTATAGCGACATTATCTGTTCAGCTATCGGGTGCAAGGGAATGAACGCTTCGTTGTTGGTCTTTGCTCTTTTCTCACGGATGTATTTTCTACCGTCTGCCGTCATCCCGATATGGTGTGGATACAGGTTACGTAAATCGACATAAGCCAAACCTGTAAGACTGGAGAAAACAAACATTCTTCGTGCCAACTCCAAAGCCTTATCTTCCATAGGAGTCTCCATAATGAGCAGCAAGTCATTTCTGGATATATGTCTACGTTTTGGTGAGCCTTTCTTTTCATATCCGACATCTTCCAGTGGATTGAATTTCAGCAGACCTCTGTCAACAGCGATATAAACCAAGCGTTGCAACCAACAAAGATTATGGTTCGTATTGGATGCACTATAACCTTTGCCAATCAAGAACAACTTATAAGATTTGCCAAATTCCTCTGTCAAATCTTCAAATGCAATGTCATTCATTCCTCGTAACCCGATGAACTCTCGCAAGTTGAGCTGCGATGTCTTAGATTGGCGATAAGAAGATGTTGAGTTAATACGGATGGAGCGCAGCCTAAGGCGTTCACGCTCCTCCTCGCCAGTGGCAAGCAATGTCATCGGGATAGTATTTGCATCAACAATAACATTCTTCAGAATCTCGGCGGTAACGATACCCTTTTCCTTTGTTGCCTGCTCGTAGGCTTCGTCAATTCTTAGTCTGAACGCTTGCAGTTGTCCGTTCACTCTTGCATTCCTGGCTTCACCTTTTTTCGTGTCCCATTCTTCGGGAGCACAGTATAGACCTGTTGCTATGGCTGACACTTTGCCGTCAATCGTGATACGGCAAAATATAGATGTGGTTCCGTCTGCCTTTACTCTGCCACGGTTGATATAATAAAACTGCTTGTATGTACTTCTCATTGTTATGTTCCTTTCTTATTTTGTGAAAATATTACAGGACAAACTTGAAGTCTTTGTTGGCTTCGATGAACTTGTCCATATCCTCAAATAGCTTTTTCGGGGTGACACGTGCATAGATTTGCGTGGTCTGAATGTTGTTGTGACCAAGCATTTTGCTGATAGTCTCTATCGGAACACCTTCTTCGAGCGTAACGAGCGATGCGAAACTGTGCCGTCCAACATGATAGACCAAATCCATACTTATGCCAGATAGTACTCGGAGACTTTTCATGTTACCTCTCAACACTCGAAATTCCTGTGGCGGTAAAAGAGTAGGTCTTGTCGGGTCTTTGTATTTCTCCAACATGGCAAGCGCCTCTGGCAGCAGCTTCACACGTGCAAGCATCTTGTTCTTCTTTCTGTGGTATTTCAGCCAAAGGCTGCCCTCCTCATCACGAAAGAGGTTTTCTTCCGTGATGGAAACAGTATCGGCATAAGCCGTGCCTGTATAGCAGGCGAAAAGAAAAAGGTCACGGGTCAAAGCCAACGATTTTCTTCGCTCTGGTATTTCGAGGTCACGAATTTTCAGGAAGTCCTCACGTGTCAATGCCTTTGGTGGATTCTCTTTCTTTTGAGGTAGCTTGAAGTGCATGAAATGATAACGCTCGGAGTGTCCTGCCTTGAAAGCTATTAGGCAGGTCTTCTTCAAGATGGCGAGATAGTGGCGGACTGTATCAAGTGCAAGACCTCTCTCGTCCAAGCAAAAGTCCATGTACTCACGGATAAACTGCTCGTCAAGCTCACCGAATGCCACATCGTCAGTTCCATAACGCTTCTTGACGAACAATCCCAATGTCAGGCGAGTGTACTGGTAGTTTGGCAGCGTGCCTTTCTTGTAGTCGATGCCGATTCTTGACTCAATGTCCGCAATGATGGCGTCAAGCTGCTTCAACAAGGTCATCTGAGTGTCTGCACTGCATTGAAACAGATCCTTTATCGCCTTTGCGTCAAAATCCGTCTTGCGCTCCACAAGTGACTCGTAGGCTGAGTTTATTGCCAGCAACAGCTTGTCAATCTTGGCGTTCACTTCCACAGCCTCCTTGCTCTTGCCGTCAAGTCTGCTCTCACGTGGATTCCATAACTTTGGCGTACATGACAACTTGCAACCGAACTGCGCCATTGTTCGGTTGAGGGTGATGCGTCCCATGATGGGAGCCTTACCGTTCTTGTCCAATCCGCTCTTTTT
>NZ_JAHQUY010000139.1 GCF_019052365.1 Leyella stercorea | reverse complement strand
AGGATTGCCAAGCAGAGCAAGTAAAACACGAGTATCCGATGATTATTGTGATGAACGGAACGACACCAAAAGGTGCAAGTTAGAATCTTTCATCTTTTTAATAAGATTCCTACACCTTTATAATATAATAGCGTACAGAGAGAACGATTTTTGTCGTTGTACCCTGTACGCTATTTTTGTTTCGCTATTATGAAGCAGTACCCTCCCCTTGTGAAACATTGCCGTCGATTATCGGCTTGCGGTAATTACCAGTGAGAAGTGCTTGTATCTCGGATTCCGGATAGAGGGTTTTGCCACATAATATAATGTAGGGCAAGATGCCTTGTTTGCGATATTCCTGCAAGGTACGGCGACTAAGCTTCAGGAGCTCGGAGAGTTCCTTGTCGGTGAGGTATCGCTCCCCGTCCAAAGGTGGGCTGTAGGACTCGATGAATGAAGATAGCCAGTTGTTGGCTTTCTTCAAGGATTGCATGGCGGTGTCTATCGACTTGCTCTCATGCGTAAGAAGTTGGTTCATGTTCATTGTTTACAATTTGGATTAAGTGGTGAATATAAAATGTGTTGGCTCGCCCAGAGTGAAGTTTTTGGCTTTGCCTTGGGCGAGTTTGGCTTTACGCTATACCGATTTGATTCTGGCGATAAGCGGAACGATGGCTTTGACCTCTTCGGGACAGTAATAGAATTGGCGACCTATCTGGGTATGCCCCAAGAAACGGCGGTCACGAAGTTTTTGTAAGGTGCGCTGGCTGATGCGAAGTTGCTGGCAGACCTCATGACCTGTAAGCCATTTGTTCAGACGCTTGCCGTTAGCCTTATGCTTCAGCAACTCAACTTTCTTTACCAAGGCATCATATCTTGCCATCATCAAGTCGAATGCCTTCTTTTCCATTGTTACTACTTCCATATTCTCTGTTTTATTGGTTCAACAAATTCGGGTGCAAAGTTAATGTGTGTATGTTGAAAAACAATGAAAATGAATAACTGTGGCAGTGCTTTTCTGGGGTTTGCCGACCGCTTGGCAAGAAAAATCAAGAAAATTATACGTGGGTCATTAATGAGTTGTTAAACGGGTATTTCGCAAATGGTTAATTTTGCCGCCGAGAAATAAAAACAACGAATTATCTAACATTTCAAACGGAATTAGAATGGAAGTAATAACAATGGAAAGTGCAGCCTTCAAAAAGCTGACAGAACAGTTGACAGAAATAGTCCAGCACGTGCGATTGGCAAAAATGGCATTTCAAGAAAACTTGACGGGTAAGGGATTGAAGCCGATGTTGACCAATGACGATGCAGCTAAGATGCTTGGTGTGAGTAAGCGCACCTTGCAGCGAATGCGCTCAGAGAACCGCATTGATTTTATTAAAATAGGCAATCAATGCCGATACCAAGTTGAAGCCATTGAAAGAATGGTTGAGGAACGAACAATAGCAAAGGAGACATGAGCATGGAAGATGGAACATTGAGAAAACTGGAGTTATATCTCCATGACCTACACAAAAAGATAGACGGCATCTACGACATGCTGATGTTGAGACACGAACGAGAGACGGAGCAAAAAGGAAGTTCTGCCATCAATGAAAAATTGCTCGACAACCAAGACCTCTGCCTCTTATTTCAAATATCCCCTCGTTCCCTTCAACGCTATCGCAGCCTGGGAGTGCTTCCCTACAAGCGTTTGGGGCAGAAAACCTACTACACGGAAGAGGATGTGATGCAGTTTGTAGAGAATAATGTCAAAGAATTCAAGAAAGAGAATGTGGAGCATTACTTGACCCGCATTCATCAGAAATTCAAATAACAACAGTATTCACCATTAAAAATTTACAATTATGGTACAAAAGAAAAAGAGTGATGAACAGGACGTGCTGGTAGTCCGTGACGAAAAGACGGGCGAGATCAGCGTCGTCGCCGGACTCAGCAGAGACGGCAAACCGAAGCGAGCACCCGCCAAGGCGGAGAACACGTCCGACTTCCTGCGCTTTGACCGCAACAGCGACCTGATGGACAGTTTCTTTAGAAACTTCTTCCGCCAGTGCAAGGAGCCAAGCCGTTTCGGATTCTACCGCATAGCGGCAGACCAGGTGGAAAACCTGCTTGGCGTGATGAAGGAGTTGCTGAAAGATCCGGAGGCTAACAAGGACATGATTAAGTGGTACATACGGCTATGATGGAACAGAGCAAACTATCGTCAGATTGGAACATGGGGAGCCCGACTTCGGAGAGGCTGACAACCAGGTAGAGCAAGGTCTTTGAAGAGTAACTCCAAAGGTTTTGAGTAACTCAAAACATACCTTGCTATGTCTTTGAG